>JBAUJD010000402.1:0-8778 GCA_049683515.1 Thermosynechococcaceae cyanobacterium
AGGGGGGTAGAGGAGGGCGATCGCAAACCAAAAAAGCCCTCAAAGAGCTAGGCCAACATCCTGACGACGAAACACTCATCAATGTCTATGATGGCCCCTACGGCCCCTATATCAAGCACAATAAAACCAACGTCTCTGTCCCAGAAGGACAAGAGGTTAAAGACCTCACCCTAGAGCAGGCACTGGAGCTAATCGCAGCCAAAGAAACTAGCAAAGGCACTAAACGAAAGTCGTCTGCTGCGAAAACAAAGAAAAAAGCCACCACAAAAAAGACCACGGCGAAGAAAACAACCGCGAAGAAAACAACGACAAAGAAAGCCACGGCGACAAAGACAACTGCTAAGAAGCCTGCTGCGAAGACAACAAAATCAACAGAGTCTACCTAAAATGCAGGTGGAGTACCTTAAGAAACGAGATGCAGATTTGGTCGTGAATAATCCATTTGCCAGCTTGTATGCCAGTGGGCTGCAATCTCATGGGCAGGGACGGGACGTCCGGTCAGGTAACCCTGCACGATGGGGCAGTTCAGCGACCGAAGTAGATCAAGTTGCTCAGGGCTATCGATCCCCTCTGCAATGACCAGCAAATCTAGGCCGCGCCCCAACGCAATCACAGCGTTAATGATCTCTAGCTCCTTGGTCCCGGGCTTCAGGTTTTGCATAAAAGACCGATCAATCTTGAGCGTATCGAGGGGCAGTTGAGTCAGATAATTCAAGGATGAATATCCTGTCCCAAAATCATCCATGGCAATGCGAATGCCCATGCCCTGAAGCTGATGCAGAAGGTCTAGGGTCACATCAATATTCTTAATCGCAATTGATTCAGTAATCTCTAGCTCTAGGGACTGGGGATCAAGCTGCGTTTCTTGCAGAACACCTGCGATCATCTCCACTAGCTTAGGTTCATAGAACTGACGAGCCGAAAGATTGACTGCGATCGCAAAGGGGTGAAATCCAGCTCGGTGCCAATCAACAGCTTGCTGACAGGCGGTCCGCAGCACCCACTCGCCGATCTCGATAATGAGACCGGTTTCTTCGGCTAGCGGAATAAACGTAGCCGGTGAAATGAGACCCTTTTCTGGATGCTGCCACCGCAGAAGTGCCTCTGTTCCAATGATTTTGCCGCTGGCAAGATCGATTTGGGGCTGATAGTGCAGCAGGAGTTCCTGCCGGTCAAGGGCATGGCGCAAACTATTACGAAGCACAAACTGCTCTGAGGCCTCGGAGTTCATGACCCGGTTATAGAGCTGATAGATACCGCGTCCCCGCTCTTTGGCTTGGTAGAGCGCTATATCTGCATTCTGCAGCAACGTTTCCCCCTCCTTACCATCTGAAGGATAGAAGGCAATCCCAATGCTGGTATTCACATAAACCTCGTGCCCTTCCAGAAGAATCACTTCCTTAAAGGCTTCTAAAATTCGCTGGGCGGTCCCCGTGGCATCTTCAACGTGATCAATGTGGGGCAACAGTAGCGTAAACTCATCGCCTCCCCAACGTGCGACGGTGTCGCTACCCCGCAGGCAGGCTTTAACCCGAATGGCTACTTCTTGCAGCAGAGCGTCCCCTGCAGAGTGCCCCAGGGTGTCGTTGATGGTTTTGAATCGGTCTAAATCCATGAACATGACCGCAAGGCTTTGTTGAGTTTCCTGAGCATCTGCCAAAGCAATGTTAAGCCGGTCTGTGAATAGAATGCGGTTGGGCAAGCCCGTGAGGGCATCATGAAAGGCTTGCTGCTGAATAATTTCATCTTTTTGCTGACGCTGGATCGCCGCACTAATGCTAGTGGCTAACGTACTGACAATCGATTCTTCTTGTTCTGACCAGGTGTGCGCCTCCAGACAGCTATCTAACTCAATAAATCCCCAAAAGTCACCATTGGTAATGATGGGCACCACAATGAGAGACGTAATGTCATCTTGGGCCAAGACATGCTGCTCAACCTCTGGCAATGCCTGAATAAAGTCTCGAATTGCGCCCCCATTCGCTAAAATCGGTAGCCATCGCTGCAAATACGACGTGCTATAGGGCTGATGTTGCCGGTGGGGCTGCTCTCGAATAGAAGAAACACCCTCTCTAACCCACTCAAACCGCTGACTCGCCAGTAAGGCACCAGACTCTCCTGCTAAGTGATTTTCAATAATGGAGATGCGATCGAACCCAGCCATCTTGCCGAAGGTTTCTATTGCCCGAGAGATTGCGATTTCATAGGCGACATTCGTCAATAGATGTGCCGTGGACTGAGCCACGCTTTGGAGCAGACGGTCTCGCTTTAGCAGTTCGGACTCTGCATGTTTGCGCTGCGTGACATCAAACAAACAGCAGCGAATCAGACTGGTCTCTGAGATGAAATGAATCGACTGCTCAAACACCTTCCCTGCAATTTCAACTTCGCGACTGAGAATATTCTGATTCGATCGCTTAATCAACGCCATCAAGCCTCGCATGGCCGGATGTCGAAGCCCCAGTGCATTCAGATTTGGGAAAGCCTCCATCGCCGCCGGATTGAGATAGGTGAGTTCTCCCTTGAGATTCACCTCAAGCATCGGACTTGGGATAATTTCTGGGAATGACGCTAACCGGACGAGGGACGCCGCTTCAAAAGGAGTGGGCTGAGGCCGATCAACAATAATAGTGCCGCGAGGGTCATGGGCCTCTGTGAGCAGTTCCTCATACTCTTCCCGCTGACAGTAGCCCTCGAACTCTTGATCCGTAAGTGGGTCTAGAATCAGGTATTTGGCCTTAGCTTGACAGCCAAATCGAACCTGATCGCCATGGCATAGGCGTGTGGAGAGACAAACGTCATTATTAACCCTCGTACCGTTAGAGCTAGCGGTGCCCTGCAGATTGCCATCAATAAGCAGAAAGCTATAGTCGTTGGGATTGGTACTGGTTAGCCGCAAGAAAATAGCGTGCTGTCGAGAGACGTCTTTAGACTTCAAAACAATGGCATTGGTTGGGTCTCTTCCCACAAAATGTGAGGAGGCCTTTAACTCAATGAGGCGTTGGCCGGTGCCTTCATCAATAACCAGCAGATGCCTTGTTCGCTTTAAGTTTGTTTCAACAATCGCAGACACGTGCTCATGGGTTCAGTAATGTGGGCAAATAGCGATCGGTCCAACCGCTCTACCCTTAATATGCCCAGTCACCGAGTGAGAAAGTAAGTTTTTTGCAGCATAAACGAAATTTTAACCGCTCTAAAAAATCCCCTAGAACTTATCAACACAAGATCTAGGGGAGATGAATGAGGTGTCAGTGCCGTTATCGGCCTGTTTTAGGGCGTCTGGCCCCCTTCAATGACCTTATCAATCAGACCATACTCCTTAGCCTCAGCGGCTGACATGAAGTAGTCCCGATCCATATCTTTCTCGATTTTCTCTAGGGGCTGTCCTGTGCGTTCTGCATAGATCAGGTTGAG
Source organism: Thermosynechococcaceae cyanobacterium (assembly GCA_049683515.1). GTDB lineage: Bacteria > Cyanobacteriota > Cyanobacteriia > Thermosynechococcales > Thermosynechococcaceae > RCC1774. The sequence goes on from JBAUJD010000402.1 coordinate 3,415, forward strand.
CTGCTTCCGCACCCGCACAATCTCTTTTGCCTCAATTTGAATATCAGTAGCTTGTCCGCGAGCGCCACCAGAAGGTTGGTGAATCATAATGCGCGAGTTAGGGAGTGCCAAACGCTTGCCGGGGGTACCTGCGGTGAGCAAGAAAGACCCCATCGAAGCGGCTAGACCCACACAGATTGTAATGACATCGGCCTTGATGTGCTGCATCGTGTCATAGATGGCTAGACCTGCTGTTACAGAGCCGCCAGGGGAGTTGATATAGAGATAGATTGGTTTGCTGGGATCGTCAGAATCGAGGTAGAGCAAGAAGGCCACAATTTGGTTGGCGAGGCTGTCGCTCACTTCTTGTCCCAGAAAAATAATCCGCTCCTGACTGAGGCGGGTATAGATATCAATCCACCGTTCGTAGGGACTACCCGGTAGACGATAGGGAACACTAGGAACACCAATAGGCATGAAATTAAACTCGCGAACGGATGGATAAAAAATTAAATCGCAGTCAGCTTAAACAGCAGCCAACGCCTTGGGCAAATCTTTAGAAGATTCTAAGACTCGGTCAATAATGCCATAGTCTTTGGCGGCTTCAGGGGTGAGATAAAACATACGGTCCATATCTTTGGCAATTTTATCGACGTCTTGCCCAGTAGCTTCAGAGAAGATCCTTAGCATTGTTTGCTTGTTATCGAGTACTTCTTTGGCTCGAATCTGGATATCGGTAGCCTGTCCCTGCGCCCCGGTCTTAGATTGGCTGAGCACAATGGTTGAGTGGGGCAGGCTAGCACGGTTCCCCTTTGCACCCGCCGCTAGTATCATCGCTGCTGTACCCAGCGCCTGACCAATACAAATAGTGTGAACCGGCGGCTTGATGTAGGACATGGTGTCACAGATGGCAAAGGCTTCAGTCTCAAAGCCGATGGCATCGCCGCCATACCAGGAGGTGCCTGTGGAGTTGATGTAGAAAAAGATGGGTTTGTCAGGATCATCAAACTGCAGATAGAGCAGTTGCGCGATGATGAGCTGAGTTACATCGAGTCCGACCTGCTGCTTGATTTCATCTGAGGAGAACAGCGGCATGCCAAGATAGACGATCCGCTCCTTGAGGAGCAGTGACTGTAGATCCGGCGGCGGAGAGCGGAAGTACGCATCTCCAGAGTAGGGGGCTTGCATGGGCTAAAGGGATCACTCCATTACGTTGGCTCGCTGATCAACGCAGCGTTTTAACACTTTAGCAATTTTCTGGAGTCTAGAACCGTGTCCAGAGGTGATGAGAACCGGCTAGAGCCAGAATCATGGTCTTCAGATCGCGGCCCTCTCATTGACCCACTTGAGGGTTGTCTCGCAGAATAGAAGTACTAATGGTACCCAGGAAGTCTAGCGATGGTTTTAACGGCGTCAACAATGCTGCAATTGGGCACGGCGGCCCCTCGATTTCAACTCCAAGATGTGGTTAGTGGTGAGCTGATTTCGCTGGAAACCTTTCGCGATCGCAAAGCCCTTCTCGTCCTGTTTATCTGCCAGCACTGTCCCTTCGTCAAGCATGTGCAGACCGAACTGGCCGCAATCGGTCAAGACTATAGCGAGAACGGCCTGGGCATTGTCGCGATCAGCTCCAATGATGTCGCTAACTATCCGAATGATTCCCCTGAGAATCTCAAGAAAATGGCCGAAGATTTAAACTTCAATTTCCCGGTTTGCTATGACGCCACTCAAGATGTGGCCCAGCGCTATACCGCTGCTTGTACGCCTGATTTCTTTCTGTTTGATCGCGATCGCACCCTCGTCTACCGAGGCCAACTTGATGAGAGTCGCCCTAGTAATGGCATCCCTGTAACGGGACAGGATTTACGGGCTGCATTGAATGCGGTGTTATCAGAACAACCGGTCACCAGCGATCAAAAACCCAGCATTGGCTGCAACATCAAATGGAAACCTGGAAAGGAGCCTGCTTACTTTGGAGCATCATAGATTTAAAGTCTTTAATTTAGAACTAGCAAGTGAGTCGCAACGACATTGACCGCATCAGAGAGAAAATTCGCCTCCGCCAGTACGATATGTCAGCTCATGCGATGGAAGAAATGGCTGAAGATCTACTGACTATCTTGGATGTAGAGGCAGCAATTCTAAGTGGTCAAGTCATTCGGGTTGAAAAAGATGACCCCAGAGGCACAAGATATGTAGTAGTGGGAACTGCACTAGATCAACAAACACCTGTTGGAGTGGTTGGACGTTTCGCTAGTACCGGACGTTATCTCATGATCACGGTCTATGAAGTTACTGAGCTTGAGGGCTAATTGTATGTACGGATATAAATGTGAGTATTGCGAAGGAACTGTTAACCCTCGAACCGTTAAACGCGAGGCATTCAAACATAGGGATAGATTTGTGATCCTCGAAGATGTGACGATTGGCGTTTGTGATACCTGCGGCAATCGGTACTACTCGGCTAATATTCTTCACGCAGTTCATGCCATTGCAACTGGAGCGAGAACGCCTGAGAGAATTGAACAAATTCCAGTCACTCATCTCAAAACCGCGTAACCAATGCTGTTCAAGGGATAAGACTTACGAGCTTCACTGAATGCAGTGCTATCCAATCAGCCCGTAGAAAGCGATCAAAAACCCAGCATTGGCTGCAACATCAAATGGAAACCCGGAAATGAGCCTGCCTACTTTGGAGCATCATAGACTTCCATCTTTAATCTAGGTGAGCATCGATTGCCCGTCGCCGAACGTACTCGTTATCGTCTTGCATAAATTGAGATAAAAGAGAATCGGCTTCTCTCCCTTTCAATTGCCCCAGTGCAGCAGCGATCTGCCAACGTGCATCATACTCAGGGTAAGCAAGTGCGCTTTTAGCAAGTGTTAATAGAAAAGCTGGATATTCGATGAGCATATCCAAAATAACCTCGGCTTCATTATCGCGAGCTAAGGCGAAAAGAAAATCGTTAAACCCAGTAGGCTTAGAAGCAGATGTCAGAGCTTTGCTGACCGCAGCATACATAAGATTCCAATGCGGATAATCACATTCCCATTCTGATGGGAAGTAAATTGCGTCTTCTGGATTCCGTGTTTTGGCCCAGAACTTGAATCGTTGTACTTCCGCCTGCAGGTCTGACATTTAGAAATGCTGTGGCCTATCTTTGTTTGAGGAAATCTACTAGCGCCTCTAATTTGTCCCAAGCGGCTCCGCTGGCGAGAATCGATTGTGCTTGGGTAACGCCCTCCCCATAGCTTTCAACTGCATGCCCTACAAACAACGCCAACGCAGAGTTGAGCGCCACAACATTGGTTTGGGCGGGTGTTCCTTTCCCTTGCAGAACTGCTCGAAGGATATTGGCATTCTCGTCAACATCTCCACCCTTGAGGGCTGCTAGAGGGGCTTCTGCTAAGCCCAATGCTTTCGGATCAAGACTCTCGGCGCTGACCGTCTGATCCTTGAGGACCGCCATATCGGTCAAATCGCCCAAGCCTGCTTCATCTAGTTTTTCTCGTCCGTGCAGCACAATGGCGCGGTCAACCTCTAGATAATTGAGAGCCGTCGCCATTGTTTCTAAAAGCGCTGGGTCAAAAACGCCAATCACCTGCCCTGTAGGCCGTAATGGATTTACCAATGGCCCTAACAAATTAAAGATGGTTCTCACCTTGAGCGTTTTGCGAAAGGGGGCAACCGCCTTCATTGCTGGATGCCAACCCGGTGCAAAGAGAAACGTAATGCCGATTTCGCGCACTGCTGCTTGGCTCACTTCAGGGGCAACGTTAAGCTGAATCCCTAATGATTCCAGCACATCTGCGGATCCGACTCGGCTAGAGGCCGACCGATTACCGTGTTTGGCAACAGGAATACCCGCAGCCGCAGCCACAAAGGCTACTGCTGTAGAGATATTAAAGGTAGAAGCCCCATCGCCCCCCGTCCCGCAGGTGTCGATCATAGGCGATGGCAATGCGGAGTCTGCTAGCGTCACGGACTGCGACAAGAGCACGGTTGCCATCCCTGAGAGTTCTGTCGCTGAGACACCTTTGGCCTGGATTGCCGCTAAGATTGCCCCCGAAAGAACGGGCGGAATGTCTTCTCGAAGCCACCCCTGCATTAGATCAGCGGCCTGTTGCTGCGACAGAGACTGCCTCTCAAGTAATTGCTGTAACAGCGCGGATCCGTTCAGTGGTTCTCGATTTGTCATAGCAGAATGGTTCATGAAGTTGCATCTAACGATGGGCAAGGGCTTTCAGATTGTCGCCTGTGACGCGGCAGATGCGCCAGTCGGGCAGAACGGTAGCTCCGAGGGTTTCGTAGGTTGCGATCGCACCGGCATTCCAATCCAACACACTCCACTCCATCCGTCCGCAATGTCTCTCTACCGCGATCTTCGCAACGTTTTGCAGCAACGCAGTGCCAATCCCCTGTCGTCGATACGCTGAGCGCACAAATAAATCTTCGAGGTAGAGACCGGGCTGTGTCAAAAAAGTAGAATAGTTCGTAAAGAACAGGGCAAACCCTACAATATCGGCCTCTACACTAGCGACCAGCGCTTCAGCATAGGTCGGCTTGCCAAATAAATGCTCAGCCAATTGTGCTGGACTGCCGGTAACAGAATCCTCCAGCTTCTCAAAGTGGGCTAACTCTTGAATCAGATCAAAAATATCAGAGACATCCTCTGGTTTTGCTGGCCGAATCACACAGCCTGTCGGTAGATAGGCCATGACTAGGAGGCTGACGAGACTTCTGAGGATTTTGATGCGGGGAAGAACCGCTCCTGTACTGCTGCCGTTACGATGTGTGAGAACAGGCCCAATGGACCCGCGAACAGACACAGCACCAAAGAATGAATCGTCCAAACGCCAAGACGCTGACCTTCCCAGTAAATCCAACGGCCCACAAATAAATCCATCACTAAGAAGTGAACCCAACCCGTTGCGGCGGCGCTGGGGTCAGAAAAGAATCCTGCAATAGCAGGCAAATCGGGATTCGACATCGCTTGGGCTGCTTCTGGCGTCAGTGACAGCACCAAAAGTCCGACGTAGAGGAGCGCCAGGGCAATAAAAGGTAAAAACGAGCTGAGAATTTGTTTGGTCACAATCCAGTTGGGTAGCACAATCATTAAGGCCCAAAAGGGAAGGACAAAAATATTAGCAATGTTAAACCACTGTTCAATGGTCATGACTGAGGCTGTTTCCTATCATTGAGACTGCTTCTATTGTTAACCGAGAAAGCCACAACTTTCAGGCTGCGGGGATGCAGAGTTAAGCGGGACAGTTTGAGGGATAGATTTTATAGAAGTTAAGGAAAAACCCTGTGCCGGAGCGCAAGGTCAAGTATCGTACCTTGATGAACTAAACCAAGGGAACGATGAATCTCAATATAAAGGA
>JBAUJD010000403.1:0-6268 GCA_049683515.1 Thermosynechococcaceae cyanobacterium
TTACGAACATAGCCATTCCAGTCGAGGTCTAGCTGGTGAACCAACGAGTCAACGGCGGTGACGCTGGGGTTGTGTCCCAAGGCGTAGGCGGCACTCACACGCACAAGCGGACAGCTATCGGCCAATAGACGAATGAGGTGCGGTATGGCACGGGGTTCCTGCAGCTCGCAAAAGGCTCGGGTTGCCAACATCCGTTGGGGAGCCTCAGTTGCGCTCATCAACTGCAGCATTTCCTCTACATCAGGGCGGGCTGCGACGACGCTGGGGTCATCCAAGGGAGCCATCTGATCTAGAGGACTTTCAGGGGTTTCGTCTACATCTAGCAGACTGAGATCGTCTTCATTGTACATATCTGTCACTTTACAATACCCAGGCTCCAGACAGACTGGTCTATCGGCTCATTAAAAACCTATCCCTTCAAAATCGGTTGTCTATTCAAGATGTGTTCAGGGAATCCTAGTAGATATAAGACTTTTACGCTCTACTCAATCTTTATCACTCCTTGTAGCCATGCCAGTATCACGGCAAGACACCTCTGAACACCACATGTTGATCATCCACGATGGCGCAGGCCGTCGAGTGGTTCAACTCGAAGATGTTGCCTACTCCGTTGGGCGCGATGCGTCCAATGCCATTGTTGTTGATGGCCCTTCCATTTCACGGCAGCACGCTTTACTAGTGCGATTACCCGTGCCCAATCAAGGCTATCGCTATCGGGTCTTAGACGGTAACTCTGAGGGTAAAGCCAGCGCCAATGGTGTTTACATCAATGGTGAGCGCAAGTCGATGCACGAACTCAATAAAGGCGATATCGTCCGCTTTGGCAAAGAAATCAAGGCGACCTATATGACTGTCGCAATGGAGCAAGTAGAGTTCTTAAACTATCTCGAATCGATATCGTACAGCAGTATCAAGTCTGATGTCACCGATGCGAGAGCAACGATGGTGAGTCCAGAATTCATTGGACAAAGCGATGCTACAACTGTAGTTGCACCGCTTTCGCATTCCAATAGTCAAGGGCCAACGTCTAAGGCAACGATACAGTTTTCGCGCAAGGAACTCTCCAAACAACTCAAGGCTCCAGTGCGATTGTGGATGGTGGTGGTGGGTGCGATCGCATCTCTCTCCGCTGTTTCTCTCTGGCTTGTATTGAGCGCCCGTAATACTCCAAATCCTGCCGGAGCCACAACCCCAACACAGTCTCTCTCTATCCCTAGTCAAGCACCCTAAAGAGGCGGACACTCCTAAGTTCGGAGTTCAGAGTTCGGAGTTGAAAGATCGAATTGCATCTAAAAGAGCAATATCTAGATCAGTGAGAAGTTTTCTGACGCCGGGGGCGAGGATGGGGTTGAGGACAGAGTGAGGGTAGAGGCTGGGATCTAGGTGATCGTCGGTGAAGGCGGCTTGGATGCCGTCGGCGACGAAGATGCGGGGACCGTTGATGGTGGGGACGGAAACTCATTGGTGAGGTCCGCTTTAGGGGCAATGATGATCCTGAACCCGTGATCGCCTCTCAAAAGAAAGCACAGCAAAGAAGACTGTGCCTAGAATTCAAGCTACAGACCTATTGCTATAAACCCGACTAATGTTTTGTCAGTCAACCAGGGTCAAAACTCAAGTGACGCAAAGTGAGGTTGAGAACATTGGGGCATCTTATCGACACAGTGCAGATCTTATGACACCCTTAAAATCCTCACCCAACTTTTACAATTAGTTTATAATTAGTAGGTAGATCTACAGGGTTAAAGAAAACTTATGAGCGCTGGAGAACTACAGACAGGTCATGCTTTATCTGAGCGAGAGGTTCAGGTGATTGAACTTGTAGCTTCTGGCCTCAAGAACGAAGAGATTTCCCAGCGCCTTGAGATTAGCAAGCGCACTGTGGACAACCACATCAGTAACATTTTGACCAAGACCGGAACCGAAAATCGTGTGGCACTGGTTCGCTGGGCTTTAGAATGGGGCAAAGTTTGTCTCGATAATGTGAACTGTTGTCCTCTACCAGAGAGCGTTGGTGGCAGGTCTGAATCTTCTGGTGTTGAATCTTAATTATTCCTGTGACTTTAGAACAGTACGATATTCGTTATCATGAGTTGCCGCTCGCCGTTTACCGAGAGATTGCAGCACATTTGGGTCAAATTGAAGGGGTTGAAATCGAGCTTCTACCCCAAGAGGCGACTGAGTTTGACTATATGCAGAGTCAGGTAGGCTGGCTGCGTATGGGTCATCCCGACAGCTTGGGGGAAGCCGATCGAGATCTGCTTGAAAAGATTCTCGATTTTTATGCCAAACGATTTGGTCCGTGGAGTCGCCGTTCAGAGAATGAACCGGCTTCTTAATCGACTGGGGTTCAGTTTTTTAGGTACCTAGATAAAGATGCATTCGATTACAGCAATACATCCCTACAAGCACGAGGGGCTGTGGGTTTTCGACGACTATAAAGCAGGCTTAGAGCAAGAACCACTGGTGGCGGGGGCTGATGCTACTATCGCCAAAATGGTTGCAGAGATTCCAAATGCCGAGTCGGGGTTTATCCTGTTGCTATCAACGACGCCCTTTACCGATCATCAAATTGTGTTTGAGTGGCGTCGAGAAGAAATGGGTGGGCATTGGTATGCTGTCTCGGCTCTAGAGACTGAATCTTATCTCTGTCCCTCTCTCTTTCAGGCGCTGCAGGGCGTCCCTGAAAAAATTTATGCCTATTTCAAGCCCAAGGGCTTTGCGCCGAAAATCGCCTAACCGAAACCAAGGCTAATCCTTTATCCCGAGCGTGTTCTGCGGAGTTCCAATCTCTCGCATAAACAGCGTGGCAGAATAAAAACATGTTTGATAGCTCATGCCTGAGCTGGGAGGCAATTCATGATCCAACTTCAGAATCCTTCAGCAGAGACGACAGAGTCTATGGGAGAAGTGCGGGTAAGAGTGCGGTTGACCAATGCTGTAGACGAAGAACTCGTAAAACGCGGACTGTTAAACCCCGATAAGCTGCGAAGCTGTGAAGCGGAAGCCCTCATTGATACCGGGGCGGTCAGAACGGTTTTGCCTGAGACAATTGTTTCTAAATTAGGGCTTAGCATTCGGGGCCAACAAATAGCGAAGTACGCTAATGCTAGTGAAGAACGGATTGATGTTACTGGCCCCGTCATTATTGAGATCGAAGGCCGGGAAACCATTGAAGCAACCTTGGTGACTGGAGATATTGTCTTGATTGGGCAAACCGTTTTAGAAACGCTTGATTTTTGGGTTGATTGCAAAAATCAACGCTTGATTCCCAATCCTGATCACCCGGACCAGGCTATCCTGCGGGTCTAGACAAATGCTGCTGAGGTTAGAGAGAGGCTGGTTTCGGTTTACACTGACAACGGTGTAGACGCGAGAGGTTGGCTATGAGCGACGCAATGGATCCGGTGAAGTTAATGAAACAGCAGGTGGGTAAAGCCGCTGCTGATCGGGTTAAATCAGGCTCTGTTGTTGGGCTAGGGACTGGCTCTACCACTGCCTTTGCTATTCAGTTTTTGGGCGATCGCATCAAGTCTGGCGAACTCACCGATATCAAAGGCGTCCCCACCTCATTCCAGGCGTCAGTGCTTGCGAAACAATACGGCATTCCCCTTACTACCCTCGATGAAGTAGATCGCATCCACATCGGTATTGATGGCGCAGATGAAGTCGATCCGGCCAAGAATTTGATTAAGGGCGGCGGCGCGGCCCATACCCGCGAAAAAGTCGTCGATTCCCTAGCTGAAGAGTTTATTGTCGTTGTCGATCAGTCCAAGATGGTGGATGCTTTGGGGTCCACCTTCCCGGTGCCGGTCGAAGTGTTGCCGATGGCGATCGCCCCCGTGATGCGAGCCTTAGAGAAACTAGGCGGCAAGCCTGACCTCCGTATGGGCGTCAACAAAGATGGTCCCGTGATCACCGATCAGGGCAATATGGTCATTGATACGAAGTTTGAATCCATTGCCAACCCCGCTGAGCTAGAAGCCATTCTCAACAATATCCCCGGCGTCCTGGAGAACGGAATCTTTGTGAACGTCACCGATTTGGTGCTAATTGGTGAGATTAAAGATGGTCAGCCCATTGTTCGTGAAATGTAGCGGCGCGTAAGCCGCTTGACAGACAGACATCGGCGGACTTAAGGATGGTGAGCACTGCTCACCCTACGGATCTGACTACTACTATGAAGCCTATGGCCTAGACGCTGTAGGCTTCGTTGTTGCTGGCGTGGATGCCGTGCTAGCGGTTTTATTCGCACCAGCCTGCTGCTGACTACTGACTAACAAGCTCTTTAACTCTTTAAGGATTTTCTCTTGCTCTTGTTTGGTAGCTTCTAACTGAGTAAGCACCTTGAGCAACCGCTCTTGAGTATTGCCCGTCTCTTGTCGTTTAAGGCTGGGTGACTTTAGGGTCATAGTGGGCAGATTCAATGACCGAGACGATTGTGCCAATACCCACTGCAGCAGCAGATAGGGAGACTTCACCATCAGCAGCAATAGCCGCTTAATAATATTGCTCACCAGCCCCAAAATCGCCTGTGCTAACACCAGCAGCACCACCACGGCCACCACCATGCCGAACGGATGGGCAATCCACCAGGTGATGTTCAGGTAGGACTCGGCCCCCTGATCTAGCCAATGATCTAACGAAGACTGCAGTAACATCCCGATCATGTACGGTCCCATGCAGAGGTCATAGTCATCGCGAAATCTCAGTGACGGCTTGGGGCGTTCTGGCGGCGGCGACTGTGGGCAACTGAAGCTGAAGGCGAGGCCGACCCATGCCATAGGTGAGACGATAGCTCCAGGCCAGCAGTCGATGCCAGAGTCGGGGCCAGCGGGGCGCAATCTGTGCTTGCCGACGCAGCAAAAACTCAGGGAACCAGCCGCCGAATAGAAAGGCCATCAGGGTAGCCCAGGTAAAGGCAATGTAGGTGCCAACCCAGCTCATGAAATCAGACCATCCCATAGACTGCACCACCCAAATCGGAATCATGGGGTTGCGCCAGCCTGCAATGAGGGCATTGCGAGTCATAAACGACCAGCTTCCGCGATCTTTGATAAAGTCATCCACTTCTTGGGGGGATTCTTTGGTCAAGACTCCAAAGAAGGTGTTTAAGGTAGCGTTAATCCAGTTGGGCGCTAGCTTCGAGCCAGGGGCGACCATCATGCCCCGTGAAAAGATCCAAGTGGCGGCGAGGTTGTCTTGATAGGCATTGATGCGGCCCAGGTCTTTGCCCGTTAGTAGATCGTGCTGAAGGGCAACATCGAGAAGGTGCGTGACGCGGGGCAGGTTGCGAACCAATGAGCCAAACCCCGTAAAGATCAGGGGGGAACTTAAAGAGGCGGCATCACCGATGGAGAGGATGCGATCGCATCCCGGCAGTCGGTCGGCGGCATGGCGGCTAAAGCGACCTGGAATATAGCCAAAAGCAGCCTTGCGCCATTCGAGTTTGTCTAAATCGCACCGGCGATACTCAGGCAAGCAGTGAAAGAAATCCTCAAAAAGTGCCAGCAGAGAACCAGGGTTATCGGGTCTAATTTGGTGATAGTAGAACAGATAAATCGTCAGATCTTGCTCATGGCCCGGAAACATTTCCCAGATTAGCTGCCTGCCTCGACTAATATCGCCATTGGTGAGCAGTGGTTCACCATAGTCATGGTCCCAGACCCCCGGCGCAAAGCCGTTCTTGATGACGCCGCCAATGGTGGGGCAAACACTATCAAAAGCCTGCCCCGGATTAATCTGCTGGGCAATGCGAGAAGCCGTCCCCATGGCATCGATCAAGAGGCGTGACTCTAGGTGCAAGACCTGATCGGTCTCTAGGTTTCTAGCGCGGATGGTGACCTTATCGTCTTCTAGGTAAGCCTGTTCAAATTCTGTAAGTTCAAGGATCTGTCCACCCGCTGCCGTTAGCTTTTCACCGCAGAGCTGCAGGAGGCGATCGCAATCCATAGCAATGTTGAGCACCGTGGGGGTCGTCAACACCGAAGCCCTGGCATTCGGGGCATTATTGCCGCTAAAGAAGAGATTAAAATTATCGTGATATTCACGAGCAATTAAGCTGTCCAGTTCTGCCGCCGTGAGCAACCCCACGTCTACCAGTGTTTGCAGCTCCGTGCGAGAAATATTCCATTCTCGATTCATGCGACCAAACTTAATCCGCTCAACCAACGCAACGCGATAGCCTAACCGGGCCAGCATTGCCGCACTCAAGACCCCTAGAGCGCCCCCTACAATCACCACATCCCAGCTCGAATCTGGTGTTTTA
>JBAUJD010000404.1:0-2933 GCA_049683515.1 Thermosynechococcaceae cyanobacterium
CATGGAGGTTATATCCGGCATAGTCATAGACATTTTGCATATCGTCTAGGGGCAGCAGATTATCGATGATGCCGCTGGCAACAATCAAATAGTGAGACCGGAAAGTAACATGGCGGCTATTTTGGCGACCGACTTTGACTTGAATGGCAAAGGTGTCTCCTTCATCGGTGACCTCTTCGACATAGCCGTCAAGGAAATCTCCCGCCAAAGAGTCGTAGTGCTGTTTTCCCTGCTGGAGGAGTTGCTTGCCGGGTGTATCCGGCGGGAGGCCCAGATAGTTGCGTAGGTCTTGCATCCAGAAGGAGCGGGCCTTGCCCTTATCGATAATCAAACTGGAGAGGCGGAACCGCTGCAGGTAGATTCCGGCAGAGAGACCGCCTGCGCCACCCCCGATGACGATGGCATCGTAGCGATGGTCAAGCTGGGGGTCGAGGTTGTTTTTGTTGAGTTTCATCGGGTGTTCCTCTGTGAGTGCGATCGTTGATTTCTCTACTACCCTGCTGCGGTTAACTCGCTCATCAGTTCGGCGACGGGGATGATTTGCTGGGCACGTCCGGCGTTGGAACCGGCGAAGATGAGACCGTTTTCGATATCGCCCCGCGCGGCTCTGTCTAGTGCCTGGACAATGCAGTAGGTTTCTTGGGTGTCTCGACAGCGGCAGACGTGTAAACAACTGGTCAGGCAGCGCTTTTCTAGGTCAGGGGAATTTGCTATGGCCCGTTCTGCGAACCGATTCCGCAAGGCTCGTCCCGGCATCCCCACGGGGCTGGGCACGAGGACCACATCTTCGGGGTGGGCGTGGAGATGGAATTCTTTGTAGCGCGCATCGGCGTCGCATTCGTCGGTGGTAATAAATCGCGTCCCAATTTGAACGCCGCTGGCTCCTAATGCCAGTATCCAGTCAATGTCTGCTCGGTCCCAGACTCCACCGGCTGCAATTACGGGAATCTCTGTATTGACTTCTTCTCGAAGGTAATTCGTGAGTTCGGGAATCACCTGTTTCGCTTCCAGTTTGGGGCTATCAAGATCTTCTAGCTTGGCTCCGAGGTGACCGCCTGCCGTTTTGGGGTTCTCGACGATGAAGGCATCGGGGAGGCGGTGGTGTTGGCGTTGCCACTTTTGGCAAATTAGTTTCGCCGCTCGCATGCTAGAGACAATGGGGACGAGGGCCACCTCTGGATACGCTTCGGTGTAGACGGGGAGGCCGAGGGGCAGACCGGCTCCGGCAATGATTAAATTGGCTCCGTGTTCGACAGCGGTGCGAACCAGCGTTTCATAATCTTGGGCGGCGACCATGACGTTGATGCCGATGATGCCCTCTGGGCTGAGGGCGCGGGCGGTTTGGAGTTCGTCGATCAGGGCCAGTCGATTGGCTTCAAAGAATTGCTCTCTGCGTTTCCGGCCTGCTTTTTGGTTGGGGTCGAAGTAGGGGGAGTTGAGGCCGAGGCCCACTGCAGAGATAATGCCGATGCCGCCTGCGTTGGCGACGGCGGCGGCGAGCTTGGCCCCGGAGATACGGATGCCCATGCCGCCTTGAATGATGGGGAAGCGGGCTGTGTGTTGACCAATGCGAAGAGCGGGAAGAGTTTTCATTGTTTTTTCCTATTATGAGGTTGAAAATTGGGGGAGGTTGTCTATAGGAGGATGTGTAAAAAGTCGGCAAGGATTCTGCATTGGCCCCCTAAAGCCCCCACCAGTGGGGGACTTCACCTGTCTTCCCACAGATTTTGAAACGGTAGGAGCTGAAAGTAGAACGACAAGGAACAATGCAAGCGGTTTACTAGCAGCGTAAATATAGGTTCAAAGTCCCCTAGTATGGGGGATTTAGGGGGCCGTTAGAGGTTCTATTCTGTTGCAAAATCTTTCGCCAACGGCATCAGAGGATGGGGAACTCATACTGAGCTGAATTGAAATTCTTAAACACTCTCTAGGGCCGAAACCCACGCTTGATGGGGTAGTGGGCCATCTGCCAAGTCATCAGCCCACCTTGAAGGTTGTAGACCTTTTGATACCCTTGCTTGACAAGCCATTGCGCTACGGGCGCACTGCGATGACCTGACATGCAAGCAATCACGACGGGCTGATCCTTTGGCACTTCTTGGAGGATGCGATTTTGCCCCATACACTGCGCCCCTGGAATATGTCCTGTCAAATATTCCAGCTTGCTGCGAACATCTATAAGGGTGAGTTGAGATTGACGCGATCGCAGTTGACTGGCCGTCAGACTTCCAGGCGTTGTTAGTTGTTTTGGCTTTTCTTTAAGCGTACGTTTCATACTAAACCTTTTAATTGGATGAAGTTCTAGAGTTATGAATTTTGAATTATGAGTTTTGAGTTATACCAATCAAAACTGATTCTAGAGAAAGACGATAAGACCCCGTATGGCTTTCCGGCTTTTTGTTCTCTGATATCATGTGGGTTTGGTATAGTTGTATATGAGTCCATCAACTCAAAACTCAAAACTCAAAACTTTTTTAGACCTTACTTAACACCCGCCCCATCACCGAGAAAGATTTCAGAAAAGGTCCAACCATGCGGGGATCTTTAATCATGGAAGCGTAATCGCCCACTTCAAACTTAATCTTGCCGCTCATGTAGGCCATGTTCAGACCCATCATGCTTAACCCCTTCGCCTGCCATTTTTGCCAGTCTTCCGGGTTAGCCCGCAAATCCCAGTTCAGAGCTTGGTCGGTGTAGGGACCGGCTGCGATCGCACGTCCATTCGCAACCGTCAGCACCCCTTTGGGCGTGGATGCATCTTTAAACCCATAGGCAATGGCGGAATTAAAATGAATGGTTGCCAGGGCATCTGCCAAATCGGGTTCAGCATTCCACTGATCCAAATAAGCCTCCATCCATTCAGGTGAAAAAAGTTCGCTCATCAATGAACCTCCAATTTAGAACGTCTGTTTTATATCTACTTAAGCAATGCC
>JBAUJD010000405.1:0-2790 GCA_049683515.1 Thermosynechococcaceae cyanobacterium
ATAGCTTAAAGACTTGAAAATCTAGATTCCTAAAAGCCATGCTGTGTATAGATCCTGGAACCATCTTGCGCCTTTTTACACGTATCTCGGCATGACCTCCCAGAGGGTGCTGTTGAATGGGGTTAATTTCAATCTAACGAGGTGCTTGTATACGATTCCAGTGGTGAAGGTGATTCCCATTCCGGCGATGTAAGACACTCAAGCGAACTGTTCCAGTTGCGAAATATATTCAAGGTCTTGCTTACGTTGCTGTGCCCGCCGTTTGTAGCTGGCCTGATTCTTAGTACAGATCAAACTATAGGGACGGCCCTGTTTCTCGGTTCTGAAATCCAGATCACAACGGCTTTGGCGAATTGATGATTCGACATGGCGACGTGAGTTTTCGGATGCCTTGAAAGTCCAGTTCTGACGATCAGGGGCAGATAAAAAGAGACTGAGTTCGCCACAATGGGCACAGTTACAGGTGAGTGTGTGGTCACGTGTCCAATCTTGGGGCTTTTCTAGGGGTTCAGCGATACGATTCCCTAAATGGGATAGGGATGCTGCTTGGAGACGCTGAATCGCTCCATTATTCCTATGGCTCTTCCGTTTAGTCAATGCCAAAACGGCAGGGATGATCACACTATCCAAATCGTAGGTTTTGGGGAAGGCCAACATGTATTCAACGGCTTGGTCCGCCAGCGTCATATCGATTTGTACCAAAGCAGTCAAGAAATCGACCACAAAGTCAGACTGCACTGGTTGATGATGTCGCCAGGGTGATGCCTTGGCGTGTCGAGAGGGGGCACCCGGCAGACCATCAACCAGTGCAGTGGCAGCAGGATGGAGGTCCACGGTAGAAGCAAAGCCCTTAGCCATTTCGACGGTTCGCGCTAGCAATTCACCACAGGCACTGAGAGAGTCAAAAACATTTTGAGAGATAATATTCTCAATTAATTCGGTGATTTGCAGAGACGAAAGCAGTTTTATGGCCTGTATCAAAGCCTTGTTGTCTCTCTGATCATAAATACCTGCTGCAGAGATTTCAGTTAAAAAGGTAGAGATCAGATCTATATCTTGCAACTGACTCAGAAGGATCAGCATTTGAGAGGTATGGCCTAGCTTGGCCGAATACGCACCTTCTCGTGACCATGAACGGATCATGTGCCCAGCCAGTTCGTGTGCTTCTTGCCAAAGGGAAGAGTCTGACTCTTCACCGCTTTCGAGCCATTGCTGGATCTGTTCATCCAAGAAAGGCAGGGTCACGGATAGGCCAGCCTGATTAAATACTGCAAGCCGTCTAGCTTTGGGCCATAGAATCAGCGCCGCTCGCCGGTAAGTCCGTTCGAAGGAAGCCCCTTCATTACCCGCTGCTTCCTGGAAGTACAACTCGTCGGGTTCTAAACCATCAAAGGAATCGGGTGGACAGAGTTCTGTATCATGAAACGGACTCGTACCTAGGGTAGTGGCCTTGCCATCAGGACGTCGCCAATCGGTGAGAGTCGTGCTCCGATCATAGACATCACCAATTTCGAAGTTGCTGGGATCTTCGTCATCGTCATCATAGTCAGACCAATATTTTCGGCGACGACGCGAACCGTAATACCCCGTATATTCAGCATCACCGCTTTCTTCAATCGTGACTAGCGCTAGGTGGATGTCACACTCGGCCTGCTTTGCGGCGGGTACAAGGACAGAGGATATCGCTTGATCTGCACCTTTCAAGGCATCAAAGGCCAGGGCTGCTGGCGTATATGCATGTTCCAAAGGGTAAATCAGCTTTTCGGGTGAGGTATCGTTTGGTAACTCCTTATCTAAAATCCACTGCTGCAATAGTTCCGCGACGTTTGCCTGTTCTGCTTCGTAGTTTGGGGGTTCAGGAAGTTGACCTTTCCCTCGGCGTAGAAGGTTATAGACGAGTGTCAATCGGCATCCGGAGGTAATGGGGAGAACCTCATGAACACAATCGGCATAGAATGCGGCAAAGGACACTTCTGACAAATCTAAACAGCACAGGTCAAGTCGGACTTCATCTTCAAGATGACGGACTAGGAGTTCCCCACCAGAATACAGAGAAGGTAGTACGATCACGAGGGTAGCGAACATCCGGTTAACTTTCTCTGTATCGCGATGATCCACGAAGAAACACCCTTCGTCGTACACCAACAATTTGTAGAGTTCGGCTTTTACTCCATTGTTAACTCCTAGTCCCTTTGCGACAGAAGAAACAATTGACTCAAGGTCTTTCTGCCAATGCTTACCCTCAATCTGAATTTGATCTGCGTTGATTTGCCAAGTTCGTCGCACTGCTGGGTCAATGATGGTGTCTTCACCTCGCCCGTAGGGGGCTTGCTCAGCGACGGAGACAAGTTGTTCCGCCTGAGCTGGAAGTAACGGTAGAGCGATAGGACCGACTCCCTCTACTTCCAGATGGGGCATAAAGATCTCGGTTTTACCAGAGGCGTAATAGTCTCCTGGTCGCTGAACCGTGCTCAGGATCTTGGGCAGGTCAGTCGTAATGGATGACATGGGTTGGCTCGATAAAAGATAGACTCTGTGTTTTGTGAACCTCTCGGCCTTTCAAGAATTTTATCTTGTTTCTCGTGAAAGATTTTGACATGCTTCCATCCAGCCCTATTCTGTCTGCCAATTCCTGTAATCCTTGTCTACCCATGTCATACGAGATCTATGCCTTACCCATAAGTCCTGAAAGTACTTCTGTCGTGTGCTTTCAATCATGAGCAAGTCTCCAAGTATCCGCAATGTCATGGAGTCTAGTGAGTCCTCTCCACAGGGTTTTCACCCCTGGAT
>JBAUJD010000406.1:0-2526 GCA_049683515.1 Thermosynechococcaceae cyanobacterium
CGCTAATGATTCTGGCGCTCTTCGTTTCGATCAGCTTGCCCTACCTCGTTCACCATTTTGACCAGCCAGAGAGCAACTTCACCATCCAACTACATATGGTATCGGCAGTCTTGATTGCAGCTCTCTACTTCTTCTCCAGCTATCAGCATCGCTTCCAGATTGCTCAGCTCACATCGGATGAACTGGCGCGCCTTGCCAACACCGATGAACTCACAAAGCTTGCCAATCGTCGGCAAATGAACGAAACGATCAGGACCGAACTGGTTCGGTTCACGCGCTATGGGCACCCGTTCTCGATCATTTTGATTGATGTGGACCATTTCAAGACCGTGAACGACCGATTCGGACACAGCGTTGGCGACAAGACACTCGTGGCGCTGGCTGCACGGATTATGAATGCGCTGCGCGACGTCGATACGCTAGGACGTTGGGGCGGCGAAGAGTTCATCGTGATTCTGCCAGAGACGCGATTTGAAAAGACATTACGCAAAGCGACTAAGCTGTGCGGCCATGTCGCGGAACAGCCACTGATCGGCGACCACACCACCACCATTAGCTGTGGGGTGACGATTGTGATGACGGGCGACACGACCGACACTCTGCTCCAACGCGCTGATGCCGCACTATATGAAGCCAAGGGCAGTGGGCGCAACCGAGCTAAGGGCATCAATGACTAAAAATTTCTAAAACGCAGGAGTTCTTAAACCAAGACGCCCAAAACCACTGTATTTTGCAATGATGACTAATAGAGGGACCAACTCTCACCCAGTCGCACTTGGAGGGCAAATCATGGGAATTGCAACCGTCAACCCAGCCACGGGAGAAGTTTTCAAAACCTTTGAGCCTCTTACCGCTGAGCAAGTAGATTCTAAGATTTCGTTCGCCGCACAGACGTTCAAGTCTTACCGAAAAACGGCAATGGCAGATCGCAGCCAGTGGCTCAACCGAGCCGCCGAATTGTTAGAAGACGATAACAACTGCCGCAGCTATGCTCAGTTGATGACCCTAGAAATGGGAAAGCCTCTGCAGGAGGCTATTGCAGAGGTTAAAAAATGTGCCAGCGTCTGCCGCTACTACGCAGACAATGCAGCAGATTTCTTGGCGAACCAGTACACCGAAACCGATGCCAGTCAAAGCTTTGTCAGCTATCAACCCCTAGGAATTCTACTAGCCGTCATGCCGTGGAATTTTCCGTTTTGGCAGGTGTTTCGGTTCGCTGCACCTGCTTTAATGGCGGGTAATGTCGGATTGCTCAAACACGCTTCCAATGTGCCCCAGTGTGCGCTAGCGATCGCAGACATCTTGAGTCAAGCAGGCTTCCCGGCAGGAGCGTTTCAGACTTTGTTGATTGGCGCAGCACAGGTGGAATTGGTGGTCAAAGACTCAAGGGTGAAGGCGGCAACGCTGACCGGAAGTGAACCAGCCGGAGCCAGTTTAGCTGCGATCGCAGGCACCCAGATCAAAAAAACGGTCCTAGAACTAGGCGGCAGCGACCCCTTCATCGTCCTTGAAAGTGCAGATTTGCAACTCGCCATTGAAACCGCCGTCAAGGCCAGGATGCTCAATACCGGCCAGTCCTGCATTGCAGCGAAGCGATTTATTGTGGTGGATGCGATCTTTGATGAGTTTAAGGCTGGGCTAGTTGCTGCCTTTGCGAACCTCACGATTGGCGATCCAATGGATGAAAGCATTAATGTCGGCCCCTTAGCCACCGAAACGATTCGCTCGGAACTCGATCAGCAGGTGCAAACGGCGGTCAAGCATGGCGCTCAGGTTCTCATCGGCGGCACCCCTAAGCCGGGGCCAGGGAATTTTTACCCGCCCACCATTTTGACGGAGATCTCATCGGAGAACCCGGTCTATCGTGATGAGTTCTTTGGGCCGGTGGCGCTGCTGTTTCGGGTGGCGGATTTAGAGGATGCGATCGCACTTGCCAACGACAGCCCCTTCGGCCTCGGTGCCAGCGCCTGGACTACGATAGCTGAGGAACAGCAGTGCTGCATTACCGACATAGAAGCTGGAGCCGTCTTTATCAACGGCATGGTCAAGTCAGACCCACGATTACCCTTCGGGGGCATCAAGCGTTCGGGCTACGGACGAGAGCTGGGACTCCCCGGCATTCATGAATTTGTCAATATTAAAACGATTTGGATCAAATAAGAGAACCCATGAATACTGCTGAGCTTCTGGTCAAGTGCCTCGAGAATGAAGGGGTAGAGTATATTTTCGGACTACCCGGAGAAGAAAATCTTCAGGTTTTAGAAGCCCTCCGTACCTCGTCTATTCAATTTATTACCACCCGCCATGAGCAAGGGGCTGCGTTCATGGCCGACGTCTATGGTCGGCTGACGGGGCGTGCTGGAGTGTGTCTCTCGACCCTTGGCCCTGGTGCGACTAACCTAATGACCGGAGTGGCCGATGCCAATTTAGATGGCGCTCCCCTGATTGCGATCACAGGCCAGGTGGGCACTGACCGGATGCACATTGAGTCTCACCAGTACCTTGATCTGGTGGCGATGTTTAAGC
>JBAUJD010000407.1:0-4350 GCA_049683515.1 Thermosynechococcaceae cyanobacterium
GTCCGTCTTGACCTGGGCAGATCACCGGTATTCAGAACAATCCACTCAAACAAGTCAGGAAATTGTTTATCGAATAGGCGTTGCGCGGCAGTTGTTCCATCATCGCGTTTGAGGTCAAAATTATGGAGGCACTGTTCACTTCAGGGTTACAGATCTGGCCCACAGTTGAGTGAGATCCAGCCATTTTGAGATCTGGGGGGTGCCGATCAGGGATACTCGTTCAATGCCATCTTTTCCCCCTGTAGATCGTAAGTTATGAGTCCATCTTCCTGTGTCGCAGCTACTCTCTCACCCGCTGAGCGCCAGGAGCTAGCCCTTCAGGTTCTGACAAAAGCCGAACCCATCACAACCCTTGCCCATAAACAGCAAGTCAGTCGCAAGTTTCTCTATGAGCAAAGCAACAAAGCAAACGACGCTTTGGCGTCAGCCTTCGCGACATCCAACAATGACAATGATGTCCTGTTCAATCTCCCCGTCACCAAAGCTTGGTTATTCCAACTGATCCTTTCATTAGTATTGATCTGCCATAGCTCCTTTCGCGGTGTCGTCGAACTATTGCGCGATCTATTCGATTTCCCCACAAGTGTAGGAACGATCCACAATCGTCTAGAGACCGCCTCTAGCGCTGCTGCCAAGGTGAATCAATCCCAAGACCTATCTGCCGTTGGGGTGGGTCTACATGATGAAATCTTTCATGGCTCCAAACCAGTACTGGTCGGTATAGATGCCGCTTCCACCTATTGCTACCTGCTCGAAGCAGCCGACCATCGGGATGCTGACACCTGGGGGTATCACCTGCTCAATGCTGCCGAGCAAGGACTCGACCCTGATTACACCATCGCTGATGCTGGCGCAGGCTTACGCGCCGGACAAAAGGAAGCCTTGGGAGACAAACCTTGTCATGGTGATGTGTTCCACATTCAGCACCAGTGTCAGACCCTAGCCAACAGTCTGACCCGCAAAGCAATGGGGGCGACGTCTCGACGGCAAGAGCTAGAAGCCAAAATGGCAGAGGCTAAAGAGCAGGGACAATGGAATCACCTCTCAGTGCCGTTGGGAAAAGCGAGACTCCAGGAGAAACAAGCATTACAACTGGCCAGGGACACCAAAACCCTCATTGAGTGGCTCCATCACGATGTTCTGCAATTGGCTGGACCTGATCATGCAGAGCGGGTTGAACTCTATGACTTCATCGTGACTGAACTCCAGCAACGTGAAGAGCTGGGCGGCAAGCAGATGCGCGTTTTGCGCAAGGCGCTCAAGAATCAACGAGACGATCTGTTAGCCTTCGCCAAGATCTTTGATGACAAGCTGGCCGAGATTTCACAGCGATTTGATGTCCCCATGTTTCTCGTCAGGCAGATGGTGCGCTTTTTCCGTAAACAGCCCACCTCTGAAGCGTATTGGAGAACCTGGGGCGATCTGCACGAGACGATGGGCTGGAAGTTCTTTCAGCTCTGCAGTATTTCCGGAACCTCGGCACCCAAGTAACCTTAAACTTCGGCACCCCTCAAACACGGCCAATTGGCTAGCAGAGATCGACAGGTATAGAGGGTGTCACAACAGTTCAATTTTGGTTCATGTTGCGTCCTTAAATCATTGATATCACGAATTTAAACTTGAGATCTCCTCCTCCTTTTCCTTTCTCTGAGATCCCTTGGTGTCCTTTTTCTTGGCCTGCTCATTGTGAAATGTCAATTACGTAGTCCGAAAGTCGCGAGATAAATTTGAGCGATTGAGAGTCCTGAGATCTGAGCCAACGAGAGGAGATCGCGGCGAGTACTCAACGACAATTACTGTGCTGATTTTACTGAGCTTAAGTTTTCGTCTTCTGAGCAGCGCGTTGGGCTGCTTCTTGCTTTCTGAAGCTTTGGGCATTCATTTCGATAATTGTCGCGTGATGAATTAAGCGATCGATAGCAGCAACAGTCATCATCGAGTCAGGGAAGATGTTGTCCCACTGAGAGAAGGGCTGATTGGCCGTAATCAAGATGCTCCTTCGTTCATAGCGATGGGCAATCAACTCAAAGAGCACAGACGTTTCAGCATCAGACTTTTTGACATAGCCGAGATCATCAACAATGAGCAGCTCATAGCGGTCGAGTTTCGAGAGTAAAGTCTGTAGTTCGAGCTGAAGCTTAGCCAATTGCAACTGTTGGACTAACTCAGTCGCCGTAACAAACTTAACTCGCGCTCCCAGCTCTATCATGGATCTGCCTAACGCCGAACAGACATGTGTTTTCCCCGTTCCACTCGGCCCAAAGATCAAAATATTACTGGCCGATTCTATCCAGTGCGTAGTTTGGGCGAACTCCATGAGGGAGGCCGCATTGAGAGTTGGCACCTGGTCAAAGTCAAAATTAGTCCAACACTTTCCGTAGGGCAACTGCGCTTGTGATAGCGCTCGGGAGATCCGGTTTTGCTCTCTGCGAGACGCTTCCCCCTGTGCCAAAGCCAATAGGAACTGAGCATAGGACCAATTCTCTTGAGTCGCCTGATGCTCGATGTTCTGCCATTGGTCCAGAAAATGCCGGAGCCGGAGTTGTTGGAGCGTGCTCATCAACAGTTCGTAGGGCTGGTTCTCGGTTGCCTTGGAGGAGTTCGTCATAGCTTGATAAATCGTGTTGGACTGAAGTGATGGGGGGAACTTGTTCAGAGGACAGTTGAGTGTCAAAAGCACGCTGAAGGCCAGCGAGGGTTAGCGTTGCCTGCTCCAACTGTATTTGTAAGTACTCTGCCACCTGAGCTTCTTGATCTTGAGTGGCGGCAAGATAGAGTGCTTCGGTAATCAACCGCGCTGCCTTGTCGCGGTCAAAGTCAGTTTTGAGGGTTTGCCAGAGTGTGTGCCACTGGTCATTGGGGAGTAAATCGGCTTGCCACTGGCAATGAAGAAAAGCTTTGGGCTTGCGCCTGAGACTTTCTGCTACATGGCGATAATTGATGCTTCGTGCTCGCCGAATCTTCGCGCTGCCGTGGATATGAACCCGCTCGAGTTCAACGACCTGTGTGGTTCCCAGAAATCCCACCAGTCGGTCGTGATAGAGATGAAGTGTCAATCGATGGTCAATCAGTCGAGAGGGAACAGTGTACATAACACAGCGAACATTGATGGTGCTGTGACAACTGACTTTGGCGCTACGCACTTCATAATCGGGAGTGCGATATTTTGGCAGGGATTGTAAGAGAGGGTGCTCGATTTCAAACTTCTTTTGACACTTGCCATTGAGCTTGCCAATCACTTGCTCGATAAAGGTCTGATACTGAGCTGCTGAGTCAAAGTCAAAGCTGCCTCGTTTATATAACGCTTGGCACAGTCGTCGTTTGAAATAGCCATGAGATCCCTCAATGGCCCCATTCTCATGGGCGACTCCGGTATTATTGCGCGTCGGTTGCATCCGGTAGTGTGACCTTGTCTCGAAAAAGTGGACACTCCAGTCGAAGCCATGATTTAGGAGAATGTTCACATGACACAAAAGAAACGCAGACTATTCACCAACGAGCAGAAAGCTGAGACCATCCGTATTGTCGAGCAAGCTGACAAGCCTGTCAGCCAAATTGCCAAGGAACTCGGGATCAGTGTAAGCGCTGTACATAACTGGGTCAGACAGGCCAAAATAGATCGCCAGGGAAATCCAAACGGTGAACTCACCTCTTGTGAGCGCAAAGAACTGGTGACCTTACGGCGCGATCTCAAACGAGTTGAAATGGAGCGAGACTTCTTAAAAAAAGCCGCGACCTTCTTTGCCAGGGAGACTGGCGACCCTATGAGCTAATCGATGCAGAGAAGGTCAACTATCCCATTAGCTTAATGTGTAAGGTGCTCAAGCTAGCCAGGAGTGGCTACTACGCCTGGGTCCATCGCAAAGACTCCCCTAGAAAACAGGAGAATGAAATCTTGTCTCAACAGATTCAACAGATTCATCAACAGAGTCGTCAAACCTATGGCTCTCCAAGAATTCATGCCGCATTGCTAGCCCAAGGCATTCGGGTCGGTCGTCAACGGGTAAGGCGATTAATGATCAAGCTCGGTATCTACGCTCGTCGTAAGCGCCCATTCAAAGTATCGACAACTGACTCTGCTCATACCTTGCCGATTGCTGAGAATGTGCTCAATCGGGACTTTACAACAACAGAACCCGACCGTGCTTGGGTGGCTGACATCACTTACATTGCAACGGCAGAGGGCTGGCTATACTTCAATGGCACTGACTTAAGAAGGTAGAAAAGGGCTATAAGGCTTGATAGCTATAGAATCAAGACCTTACATACCTTAGATATTCTATCTTCCACTATGTCTCAGCCAGCCGAGATTCTCAAGCACCAGTTTTCCAAAAGCCTGGGTTTGCCCTG
>JBAUJD010000408.1:0-9222 GCA_049683515.1 Thermosynechococcaceae cyanobacterium
GTCTCCTTGAACCTCAATGGGTTGCTCTCCAAAAATTTCGGGTTCGATGAGCTGCGCTGCGCTCTCAGGCTTGTCACACAAACGTCCTAAATCTTTTAAGTATGAAGCTGAAACCCATCCTTCTCGAAAATCTGGAGCACTTGCAAAGCCTCCATAGACAGCACCGTAACGACCGGTCACCTTGGCCCAATAACCATTACGGCTCCATTCAAGGACGATAACAGCCCATCCGTTCGGAATCGATCCAACCTTAGAACCTGCAGGGGCCGACCGGACTGATAGAGGATCCCCCTGATTGGTCGTAACGCGAGTGAAAAATCTAGGGCCATGACCGGACTCACAGCTTTTTGCAACTTGAGCAACCTGCCGAGGGCGAGTCACTGCGATCGCTTTTTGATTGAGGCTAACGACTAGACCGGACAAGAAAATGAGGAGCGAGAGCTTTGAATAGTTTTGATACATAGAAAACCCACCCTGATAAATGCAAGAAAGCCCGAGGTAAAGACTGTCAGCGACTTCATACTCGAAAAGCAATTATAACCATACCGCGCTTTTTTCATTCACTCCAGAGACGCGCTGATTCAGAGCCGTGGAGCCAAAAGCGTAAGGTGATAGCGATAAAGCGCAACGGGCTGCTTGCCAGCCTTAAAGTATTGCGGGTCTTGAGGCGAAAGATAAATCGCTGTGACCTGCTCAGCTTCGATTTTAGAGCGATTTACAAAACGATAATCGGTCGTGTTCTCAACTTGATTGACATAGATTTGACTGGCGCTGCTGAAAATCTGCTGGAATAGCTCACTGGTGATGAACTCGTCAGGTTGAGATTCGGTGGCGCGATCGCTAATCACCGAAGTTAATTTGCGATCGCCCTTCAATCTCGTAATCTGCCGGGTCGGGTCATTCGGATCTACTGCAACACTTCGCACAGATCCTTCACCGAGGTAAGCCGTGATCAAACTCTGACTGTTGTAGGCTTGGTCTGCCACCGTCGTTGACCCCACCGAATCAGAGGCGGCTGGGTCAGGTACAAAGGCCAGTCCAATCTTGGGGGTAGACGCCTCTCGAATAAATCGAACCGTAAACACCACCGGCTGATCTAATGATTTCTGTTGATCTGCGAACCCTGGCGTCACGATTTCAGGGGCTAACGGTGCCTCCAGTGATGTTAGGGTACTGGTCACCTCCCACTGGCCTAAAAACCAATCGGGATATAGTAAGTTGCCCTGAGCAGGCTTCAGCGGTGGCTGAGAGTTCCAGTCAGGGAACTGCTCTAATCGCTCAGAGAGAGGGCTTGCGATCGCATCAGCATTGACATCATTCCTGTCGAGCATCGGTAAGCTTCCCCACCCAACTGAGACCCAACAGAACGCAGCGGTTAGCATCAGCAGCGTCACCCAGCGTTGACCCGTGATCCAATGACTAGAAAGCCTTATTTGCCAGACTCCCCGACTTTTTGCTGAGCAGGCTAGCAATAGACTTTACCCCACGCAGGCTTTTCAATCTCACCGAGCCCGCCGCCAAGGCACTCAAATGCTTTAATAGCCCCATCCGGCATCAATCCATAGGTAACAAATCGGCCCGACGCATAGGTGCCAAATCTAATCATGCTAACGGTGGGGCAATGATTGATGATATTAGCGCTAATGGCAGACATAAAAAGAGGGGATGACGCGACATTCTGCATCCCCTCGCCTTTGAGGATATAAGCATAGCTCAACGGCTTTTGATCGGGCTTGAGACCTGAATAATCTTGGCTAACATCTCTCCAGGGATTGAGCTGAATCAACGTTAGGTTGGGAACTTCTTTGAGCTGAGTTTTCCCCGCCTCAATGGCTGCATTGCACTGAGCGTCTAAGTCTGCTGGCTGAGCGATCGCACTCATCGTGACGAGTGGCGCAGAGATTAATAGAAATGTACTCAATAAGGATTGGGTACGCATTGGGTCAAACATGACCTTGTCCCTTTCTCTAAAATGTCCTTCATACCATCATTGCTGATGATGGCCTATTTTCGGCGGGTGGCGAATA
This sequence comes from Thermosynechococcaceae cyanobacterium, assembly GCA_049683515.1. Taxonomy (GTDB): domain Bacteria; phylum Cyanobacteriota; class Cyanobacteriia; order Thermosynechococcales; family Thermosynechococcaceae; genus RCC1774. Next base: position 2,028 of record JBAUJD010000408.1, read on the forward strand.
CATCGAGACACTCACTACATCTACATCTAAATTGTGGAAGAAGATGTGGAAAAAGAAACTCAATCGTTGACTACGTTGATTCGAAAATGGCTGTAAATCCCTCTATAGTCATTGCTTCTTGCACCAGAGATTCGGCATCGTTGGCGTCTTCAAACTCGTACTCCATCTCGCGACGCTCATCTCCTTTGATTTTCCGTGAAGCCAAGAGCGTTCCAGGATATTTACCCGCAATCTCAAGAAAAACAGTGGCCTGCTGCTGCCAAGCCTCTGCAGAACAATAAACGATTACTTTCCACATGTGTATTATCCGGTCCCAGCAGACCTACTTTAACCTGCTCATGGACTGAACTTCGCCGTCCTTCAAGATCTCCCTGTATGATCGGAGTCAGAAACCTGCCGCAAACCTTCTACGTCTTATAGGCTCATCTAGTCGTACCCGTCACTTCGTTGCCTTTGTTCAACGCTTGATTAAATGCCATCTCCTGATCCGCCTCCTTCTCGTACAACTTTAGGTAACGTGACGCAGATTGTTAAAACAATCTTCGCTCCCGCTAACGTCACCAAACTGGCCCTCAAGCGCAATGCCAGAGTGCCACGACTGTTGATCTATGCAGACGGAGGCCCACCGAAGGAACATAAACTGATCGGCGATCGATACGTTTTAGGGCGTAGCTCCAAAACCAGCGATATTGTGATTCGCAACCCGATTGTCAGTCAAGTGCACGCCTCACTACAGCGCGATCAAAAACGCCCCAATCGCTTTGTCTTTTTAGATGAAGGCTCCACCAACGGAACCTTTCACAAAAAGCAGCGCGTCAAGCAATACTGGCTTCGCAATAAAGATCAGCTCACCCTGGGGCCACCCGCACTCCAAGAAGCGGTACGAATTAAGTTTATTGACCCACCCCCTTGGTATGTTCGGGGACTCCGCTACGCCATATATGGCCTCACAGGGGTGATTACCCTCGCCACGGCAGTGGTCGCCTTTGAATGGCAAAAGTTTGAAGTTACCCCTTTGCCCACCTCTATTCAAGGCCCCATTGTGGTGCTGTCCCGCGATCAAACCGCACTGACCCCACAGCGAACCAATACCCATCGTGAGCTTAAAAGCCTCTCTGAGTTCTCACCCCATGTCGTTGATGCCCTCTTGGCCTCAGAAGATAGCCGCTACTACTGGCACTTTGGCGTAGACCCCATTGGCACGTTCCGGGCGCTGGTGACGAATATAACGGGGGGCAGCGTTCAGCAAGGGGGTAGTGGTATCACCCAGCAGTTGGCCCGTAGCCTGTTTCGCTCCTATGTTGGCAGTGAAGACTCTATTGCGCGGAAATATCGAGAGGCGATGGTGGCGCTGAAGCTGGAAACTTTCTATAGCAAGGATTTTTTGCTGCTGACCTACCTCAACAAAGTGTATTTGGGCGTCTATGCCAATGGCTTTGACGATGCCGCTCGCTTCTATTTTGATAAGTCTGCCAGTGAATTAGACATCTCAGAGGCGGCAACGCTGGTGGGTATTCTGCCAGCGCCTAACGCCTTCAACCCTGTGCAAGACTATGATGCAGCACTCTCTTATCGCAATCGCGTCATTAGTCGTATGGCGGCTCAGGGTCGCATTACTGAAGAAGAGGGGAATAGAGCAAGGCGATCGCGCATTAATATCAGCCCCAAAGCCCGCCAGACACTGTCAAGCAACCGTGCGCCCTACTATTACAGCTATGTACTCGAAGAATTGAAAACGCTGCTCAGCCCCACCCTGGCCCAAGAAGGGAACTTCATTGTCGAAACGGGGCTAAACCTAGATATTCAAGATCAGGCAGAAGCCTCTTTGCGGCAGACCGTGAGTACCGTCGGCCCTCAATTTCGATTTGATCAGGGCGCGATGGTCACCCTCGACTACAAAACCGGAGAGATTTTGGCGTTGGTAGGGGGCGTTGACTATGCCAAAAGTCAGTTTAATCGGGCGACCCAGGCCAAGCGTCAGCCCGGTTCTACGTTTAAACTATTTGGTTACACGGCAGCCCTTGAGCGAGGGATTTCTCCGAACAAGACCTACGCCTGCACGCCCTTAACCATCGACGGATTTACCTACAAACCCTGTCGTTCTGGCGGGGGTAGCATCAATATGTTCACTGGCTTAGCCCAGTCAGAGAATGTAGTGGCTCTGCGGGTGGCTCAAGATGCAGGGATTAACCGAGTCATTCAAACCGCCCGAAATCTCGGAATCGAGTCTAAGCTCGATCCGGTACCGGCGATTGTGCTGGGCCAGAATGAATCGACGGTGCTAGAAATGAGCCGTGCCTACGCGGTGATCGCCAACGGGGGCCTCAAAACAACCCCCCTCGCCATCCGTCGAATCCTGGATGCCGGAGACTGCCAAGAACCTGAAGATATCAAGTCCTGCCGGATCATTTTTGAGCGAGGCCAGGTTCCGGCACAGAGAGTTCTAGACCCTGGCATTGCCAGTACAATGAACCGCATGTTGCAGGGCGTGATTAGCTCTGGAACTGCCCGTTCGGCTCAGTTGGGCTTTGGGGAAGCGGGCAAAACCGGCACCACCGATTTGGGGCGAGATCTGTGGTTTATCGGTTATGTACCGCGTCGCACCCTCCTCACTGGGATTTGGCTCGGCAATGACGACAATAAACCCACGGCAGGCGGCAGCGGCCTGGCTGCAACGCTGTGGGGACAGTACATGCGGAAAATCGCAAACTAGAGCTGTATCCGTTGCTACATATAGGGTGTAAGCCCTTGTCTGACGCGGCATCTCGTTAGGTGTCATGTAAAGATATGTTATATAACAAAAGATGAACCTGACTGCAGCACCCCTGTTTTGGATAAGCAAGCGCTAGTCGAGCCTCTTTCTAGCTCTGAACCCAAGGTTTGGAGAATTTTAGCTGTGCTGGTGGCAATTGTGGTTGCGATCGCAATTACGGCCACAGCGGTCTACAGCATCCGACTCTCAGACCCCTACGTTCGAGACGTATTGGCCCTAGAAGGTCAAGCCAACCGAGGCAATGCCATTTTTCAACTCAACTGTGCAGGCTGCCACGGCATCAATGCCTACGGCAAGGTCGGTCCCAGTTTACGCAATGTGTCGGGGAAGCGATCTCAAATTAGTCTCATGCACCAAATCACCAGCGGCGAAACACCACCGATGCCCAAGTTCCAGGCCAGCCCTGCAGAAATGGCCGATCTGCTCAGCTTTCTCAATACGCTGTAGGTCTGCGTAAACCCGTGTTTTTAACACGTACACCCTGGCATCATGCTCGAATGAAAAAGGCCCGCATTGTCATTGTGGGGGCTGGGTTCGGGGGGCTGCAGACTGCTCAATCCTTAAAGCGGTTGGGTGCGGATGTACTGCTTATCAATCGCGAGAACTATCACACCTTCGTGCCGATGCTCTATCAGGTTGCCACGGGGCAGCTAGAACCCGATCAGATCGCCTATCCGATTCGGAACAGCATTCAGCAATCGCATCTGCGCTATCTGATGGCCGAGGTGCGGCGGGTTGATTTTGAGAATCAAGCAGTGGAAACCACAGATCTCACGATTCCCTATGACTATCTAGTCTTGGCAACCGGGAGTGAGACACAATACCTAGGCGTTCCTGGCGCGTCAGAGCATACGCTGCCGATGCGAACGCTTACAGAGGCCATCACGCTTCGCAATCATCTCTTTACCCGGTTTGAGCAAGCGGCTCAAGCGCGTGATCCCCAAGTCCGCCAATCATTGCTCACCGTTGCGATCGTCGGGGGTGGTCCTACGGGGGTAGAACTGGCTGGGGCAATGGTTGAAGTGATGAGAGGGCGTCTCGCCCGAGGGTATTCAAGCTTAGACCTAAGACACATGAGACTAATTTTGCTGCAGGGAGGCGATTCTCTTTTACCCGGACTGCCTCAACGGTTGAGTACATATACCCACCGCAAGCTGCGGCGGCTTGGGGTAGAGGTCCACTTGGCAACTCGCGTCAGTCGAGTCACCTCAGAAACGCTACACCTTGAGAATTATCAAACGCTTCAAGCGTCAACCATTATTTGGACTGCGGGCGTAGAGGCTGCTGCTCCTGCAACCTCAATGGCGCTTCCTAGAGCCGCGAAAGAGAAACTGATCGTTCAGCCTACGCTTCAGGTCTGTTCTCAACCCAATGTTTACGCCATTGGCGATCTAGCCCACATTGAAAATCAACCCCTTAAAGGAGTGGCACCCGAAGCACTTCAGCAGGGCGTGGCCGTGGCCCAAAACATCAAACGACAGCTTCGGGGACTGTCTCCCCAGCCTTTTCGCTACTTTAACAAGGGACGGCTTGCCATCATTGGCTGTTACTCAGGTGTCGGTAAGATTGGCCCCTTTGCATTGACTGGCCCGCTGGCTTGGGTGATGTGGCTAGGGGTGCATCTGGTCTATCTACCGGGATATGGCAACCGTTTCTTGACCTTTTTAAGATGGATACAGACGTATGTGGGTCGAGATCGACCGGTGCGCTTGATTTTACCCATGGCTCATCGCTTTGATATCCGTCGTGAACGTCCCTGATCGCGTCTTGCTTCAATCTAGCCACGAGATGGACATAACCCTACTTGGATGAAACCATGACTCACTCTAGACCTAACCTTCGCTTAAACCACCAGGATGTTGCGATCGCATATTTCCTGCTCCGACTCCTGATCGGCGTTAACTTCTTAAACCACGGTCTGACCCGCATCGACAACATTCCGGGCTTTGTTGACAGCATGGTGAAGGCGATGGAGGCCTCCTACTTCCCGGAGCCACTGGTCCGTATCAATGCTTTTTTGGTTCCTATCATTGAACTGATTGTGGGCGTTCTGATCATCTTGGGCTGGCGAACTCGCAGCGCCTTGGCCGTCACGGCGGCCTTAATGGTGATTTTGATGCTAGGGGTTACCTCCGTACAAAACTGGGATGCTGCGGGGAGTCAGTTGGTCTACGGCTTAATTTTATTTGTGCTGCTAGTACTGAGATCTGAAGATAGTCCATCAGTATTATGAATCTGCGTGTGGTAGTTTCAGAACTTCAGATCTCGCGCATAGCTGATGGTTTATTTGCAGATCTCAGTACTAGCTTGCTGTAGCTTCAATACCGTTTCAGTGGATCCCTGGCTCAAGGGCCGATCTGCGTCAGTTTCTAAATCAGCCCCAGTAGAGTAGGGGCATCACTAGACTTAACGTTGTGATAACGCTTCTTACCAGGCATCACAATAACATTGGGGCCTTTCTTACAGTGACCGATGCAGCCTGTCTTTTTGATTTGGATGGTGCCCGTAAGGTTGCGATCGCACAGCAACGCTTCCATCGCTTTCTTAACCCCCTTTGCGCCGCGCTTCACGCAGTCTGATTCTTGACAGATCAAGATTTTTTGAGGGCGTGCAACTGCTGAGTGAGACGGCTCAGGGGAGTACAAAATAGACGGTGAGACGTCCGGCGAGATGGTTCGAACTTCAACCGCCTCCAACCGACAGCGCTTCGGCTTGAGGGTGCCCGTGATCCAAACCCATTCGCCCAGCACTAAATTCTGGCATCCTTGTTTACGAAGTTTTGCAGGAATTTCAACGCGATATTTACCCTTTGAAGTTTCGATCTGCAGCGCTTTTGGCTTTTGAGGATGCTTCCCATATTGGCGCAGCAGGCGACCTTGCAGAGTGAAGCTAGAAATATCGGTAAACTGAGAACGATCCATAACCTCTTCGATCTCGCCGTTGTAGCTATGACTTACATGCTACCCCTCTAATATCGCATAGGCGTTGGGATTAACCCATTTGCCCACTCTGTGCGTCCCTTTCTTAAGCGCGGCCTGTGGCTAAGCGCAAAATTCTGTTGCGATTGCTGGGGGCTGAAAGGTTTCTCGGTATGCTTGAAAAGCAAAATGACTAAGCAGCCGCCGCGCCAATGAGGAGTCGAGGGTGAAACGCAACACATTTATTCGCAATGCAGTCGTCGGGGCAGCCGGAACGGCAGCCGTGGCTTGCTCACCGATTCCGCGCAGAGCGACCAGTGGGTCAGGGCTACCCAGAGTGCAGTGGCGCATGGCAACGAGTTGGCCCGGTGCGCTAGATACTATTTATGGGGGAGCCACAACGGTTTGCGATCGCATCAGTGCCATGACCGATGGCCGCTTTGAAATTAAACCCTTTGAGGCGGGTGAAATCGTCCCCGGCAATCAGGTGCTGGACGCAGTGGAATCGGGGACAACGCAGTGTGGTCATACGGCCAGCTATTACTACATTGGTAAGAACTCGGCCTTGGCCTTCGCCACCTCAGTCCCCTTTGGTCTCTCGGCGCAGCAGCAAAATGCTTGGCTCTATCATGGGGGCGGCCTAGAGGCGATGCAGGGAATCTATGCAGATTTCGGCGTCATTAACTTCCCGGCAGGCAATACCGGAGCGCAGATGGGAGGCTGGTTTAAGCGTCAAATTCAGTCGCTGGCCGACCTCAAGGGTCTAAAAATGCGGATTCCGGGTTTAGGGGGTGAGGTGATGAGTCGTCTAGGGGTCAATGTGCAGCTTATCCCTGGAGGTGAGGTTTTCTTGGCGCTAGATCGCGGTGCCATTGATGCTGCCGAATGGGTTGGTCCCTACGATGATGAAAAGCTCGGTCTGCATAAGGCCGCGCCCTACTATTACTATCCGGGCTGGTGGGAGCCGGGGCCAACGCTGGATGTTTTGGTCAACAAATCTGAGTGGGACAAGTTGCCAGTTGAGTACCAAGAAATCTTTAAGACAGCGGCCTATGAGGCTAATCTCAATATGTTGGCTCAGTATGATGCGTTGAACCGAGATGCTATAGCACGTCTAATTGCAGGGGGCACAAAGCTAACGCGCTATAGTGACGACATCTTGAAGGCGGCTGAACAGGCCACCTTTAGCTTGTATGCAGAAAATGCTGCCAAGAACGCCGATTTCAAGAAGGTGTACGAACCGTGGAAAACCTTCCGGAAGCAAATTTATCAGTGGAATCGGGTCAATGATATTAGCTTCGCGACCTTTGCGATGACCCGATCAGATAGCTAAAACTAACGTCTCTATTGCTGATGCGAGTTATGACTTTGGCACTGCTCTACCGGGGCGTGATAAAAAGGCTAGGTCTATATTCTAGATCAACAGAGATCTCAGAATTATCGTTTAGTGTTGCCTCAGCATCATTCCCTTAATGGGCAGCAACCTTGGATTGCAACTTAAGAT
>JBAUJD010000409.1:0-4238 GCA_049683515.1 Thermosynechococcaceae cyanobacterium
TTGCAAACCAGTGGCGCAGAACTTTTCGGGCGGGCCGGGGGCAAGCCGGGGTTTCTAGAAGCCCTAGGTCAAGGCACCCTGATTTTGAATAATATTCACGAGTTGCCGACAGAGCTGTGCCCGAAACTACAGGTTTTGCTAGACACCGGCACCTATTGCCCCGTTCGGCGAGAGTCAGACACTGCGATCGCACCCATCCGTTCTCAAGCTCGGATCATTATGATTTCTGAGCAAGTTTCTCCCCAGCTTGATCAATGGGTTGAACGCACCATTAAAGTACCGCCCCTGAGAGTTCGCAAGACCGATATGAAAACTCAGGTGAATTACTACATCAGTCTGATTGCCCAAGAACAGGGGATTTCAAAGCGTAGCCTTTCGGCAACGGCCCTGAGACGGCTGCAGTCCTACAGTTTCCCTGGCAATCTTGCCGAACTGCAGGGATTAATTGAGCGCGCAATGGCGCAGTCCTCTGATTCTGGTGAACTGACGGAAGAAGTGTTCTGGCCCGCTCAAGCGTCTAAGCAGCGGTTTCGACTGAACTTACTCAATGCCTATCCGAAGCTGCGGCAGTTTCTCCGTAGTGATTGGTGGCCGACGCGCATTAACTATGGGTTCACCCTGGCAATTTTCCCTCTGGTGGTCTTACTGCTGTTTCTTGGACCCCAACAGCGGGATCAAAATGTGGCGCTGAATCTGTTTTGGGCTTGGTGGTGGCCGTTGGTGCTGATTAGCTTCCCGTTTGTGGGCCGATTGTGGTGCTCGGTGTGTCCCTTCATGATTTACGGCGAGGTGGTGCAAAAGCTTTCGCTGTGGCTGGTGCCTCGGCAGCTTAAAAGCTGGCCTCGCCAAGCGGCTGAACAATGGGGCGGCTGGTTTTTGTACGGGCTATTTGTGCTGATTTTTCTCTGGGAAGAACTGTGGCATCTAGAGAATACGGCGTATCTATCAAGCTGTTTACTGCTGTTGATTACGGCAGGGGCTGTCATTTTCTCTGTTATTTTTGAGCGACGTTTTTGGTGTCGCTATCTCTGTCCTATTGGCGGTATGAACGGCTTGTTTGCCAAGCTCTCCATGACGGAATTGCGTGCCCAGCAGGGAACGTGCTCAGCAGAGTGCAATACCTATCAGTGCTATAAAGGTGGACCTGAAAAGGGTGAGGGCCAAGATACAAACGGCTGTCCGATTTATTCCCACCCAGCCCAGCTAGAAGAAAATCGAGATTGCGTGCTGTGTATGACCTGCCTAAAGGCTTGTCCGCACCGTTCGGTTGAGTTCAATCTGCGACCCCCTGGGATCGAATTATGGACAACCCATCAGCCCCGCAGTTATGAGGTGGCTTTGCTGCTGCTGTTGTTGGGCGGAATTTTTCTGCATCGGTTGCCCGAGATCGAAGCACTATTGGCGGTTAATTTACACCTGAATGAATTCTGGCCTCATTTCAGGGTGTCTGTGGGGGTGCTTGCGATCGCAACCCTTTTCCCGATTGCTACCCATGCAATCCAGGCTCTTCTCCAAAAGAAGCCCCGTCCCTTTCTTGAGCTAACCTATGGCTATCTACCCCTCGTCTTGGGCGGTAGCTTAGCCCACTATCTCGATTTAGGTCTTGGGGAAGCGGGTCGAGTGTTGCCTGTCACGCTGGCAACCTTTGGGCTATCGAGCATTGATCTGCCGATTTGGGTCGCTCATCCTGCTGTGATTAACTTTCTGCAGGGATCAACGCTGATCGCGGCGGCACTTCTAACGGTGTTGCTAACCCAAAAGATTGGCCGTCAATCCGTCTGGAGCCTATTGCCCCAGCATTTGACCACTCTGGGGCTATCGCTGGGGCTATGGCAACTCATTGTTTGATGGCTCTAAAAGCAACACATCAGGGGCAAGCCCCGACCTATTGGTTATGCTGTTTCTGGCCCGTCAGCCTCAGCGATTTGCCGTTCAGTGGTTTCTATGGCTGCATTCGTTGCAGCAAGGCGCGTCTCAAGGCTGTCGCGGATGACTTTGAGCATATTTAATTTGAACTTGAGATGATCTTTGTGCGAATTTTGATAGGGGGGGAAACAGGGTGCAAAAAACATAGGGTTCCAGTGGGAGTAACAGTACCCATAGGATAACGAAGATTACTGAGATAGAGCTTTCTAGCAATCGTTAGCGATCTGTTGACCTAGATCACTGGTCAGGATGTTTAGTGTAGACGCCCTAATGGCTCGATTGTTGCACGAGTGATCCGGTCTCATTACGGTTGAGTTAGGGCAGTAAGTTTTGTAAAAGAATGGCTTCCCGCTCTAAGCCATGTTTGCTTTGCACGTAGTGGCGAGCCTGTTGTCCAATGGCCTGTCGCTGTTTGAGGGGTAGATCCAGGCATTCTAAAATGGCGTACCCGAGTTGATGGAGTTGCGATCTCATCAACAAAAACCCCGTCTCCCCATGAGTAATCACCTCAGGAATCCCGCCTGCATCACTGGCAATGCAGCAGCGCTCACAGGCCATCGCCTCCAGCAGTGCATTGGGCATTCCTTCCCACAGCGAGGGCTGCAGGTAAACATCACAGAGGTTGAGGTGTTCCACCACCTCTGCTTGAGTGGGCAAGTGCCCCGTCACGATCACCCGTGCAGCAGCCTCTGGATAGTCGAGGGCAAAGGTCTGGAGCAATGATTGGGCGGCGGTGCGAAGTTCTCCTATCACCAAGAGACAGGCGGGTCGCGCTTCGATCACCTGCGTCAGTGCCTGCAGCAGAAAGCGCTGGCCTTTTTTCTCTCGTAATTCACCAGAGAAGCCCAGTACAATCTCTTCGTCTTTGATGCCGAGCTGTTGCCGCAAAGCTTGATTGGGGTCGGTTGCACGGAATAGATGTGCATCAACGGTGTTGGGGAGGGTGAAGATATCGGTGCGATGGCCTAAGGCCGGTCGGAGACCATCGCAAATTATTTGCACCTTATGGGCAATATCTTGGCTCACCGCCGTAACCTGAGTTGCATGGGCAAGAGTCCACTGCAGCCGCGCAAAATCTCCGGGCGGAAAGACTGCCCGATCAACATCATTACCACGGGCGCTAACGATGACAGGGCAATGGTTGAGTTGACCAAACCAAGTGGCGAGAAAGCCAGCGGGGAAGAGATAGTGCCCCCAAATAACATCAAAAGACTGCTCTTGATGAAGCCAATCTAAGAAGATGAGGGTATGGGGCATGGTGCCATCCCAATGACGATAGAGGCCCATACGATGAAGAGTGAGCTGACCAGCGGCAGTCTCAATTGTTTCTGGAGGAGCGACGTCTCCGGGCTGAAGATATCGGCTCCAGGTGACAACTTCGACTGAGTGGCCTAGCCCTGTTAGGGATGAAACAAGACGCCCTGCACTACGGGCAACCCCGCCGAGATCAGGGGGAAAGCGTTCTGAAAGGAAAAGAATACGGTTCACGGCAACGGCACTTTTAGATTGTTAGCTCTCAACATGAAACCTTTCGGTACTCCCTGCTGAGCGACAGTATGCAGACAAGTGCTAGAAAACACCTGAAAGTATTTCACGGCCCCCCTAGCTCCCACTTAACAAGGGAGGAGAATACAACCTAGGACTGACTTCAAAGACTTATGGGTCAGGTATACCCCCCTAGACAGAGACAACTTTGGACCGCAAAATCCCCTCTTCATACTCACCCACGCCCAGAAAGCCCTCCGTTTCATGGTGGACCTGCAGATATCCCGACTGTGGCTCTATTGGCAGTTTTTGCCCCCATACAAATCGTTGAGCAAACTCTGCCGTCAGCGTTAACGTGGGTAGGTCTTGCAACCCTGCTTCAGGCGGAATCGGACAAAATTGTTCTGCCTCAAGCTGAGTCTCTAGAGCTTCAAAGGTCAAACTATCCGCAAGGGAAAACCCACCGCTTTTGGTTCTGATCAGTTTGGCGAGGGTGCCCCCCACCCCCAGCGATTCTCCTACGTCACGGGCAATCGAACGGATATAGGTGCCTGCGCCACAGGCAATTTTCACCTCAGCTTCGGGCCATGCTCCCGTCGAGTCCCATTTGAGTAAGGTGATGTCATAAACCTCCACCGCACGGGGCTGAACGGGGACCGGCTTGCCCTGACGAGCGAGGTCATAGAGCCGCTTGCCGTTGACCTGAATGGCGCTATAGGCGGGGGGGATTTGCTGGAGGGGACCCATAAAGTCGGTGAATGCGTCTGTCACCATTTTTTGAGTGAGGTGGTGGGCAGGAGTGGTTGCGATCGCCTCCCCTGCCAGAT
>JBAUJD010000410.1:0-3812 GCA_049683515.1 Thermosynechococcaceae cyanobacterium
GGTAGGTAGAGCTAAGGTGCGAGAATAGTTAGCCTCGGTGCAATAGATTGATGAAAGCCTCTGGTGCGATCGCAACTCCCCGGTGAAGCGATGATCTCTCAATGGGAACGCTGTACCTACGCAATAAAATGGAGTTGCGATCTTTTGTTGAGTATAATACTCATTGTAAATTGGATTTCTTTACTACCTCTTTGATTGATCTGTCTCCTCTTCTCAGTCTACTCCAGCTTGCTAGCCCTGCGTTGCCGGTGGGAGCCTACAGCTATTCTGAGGGACTTGAGGGCTTGGTTCACGATCAGATTGTCGCCAATGAAATGGATTTGAAGCATTGGCTAACCCAAGAGCTTACTTATGGCTCCGTGCGCCTAGAAGCTGCAATCATGGTACGGAGCTACCAAGCAGGCATACATCAAGATTGGGAAAAACTGAGGGACTGGAATGCTTGGCTAACCGCAGCTCGGGAAACAGAGGAGTTGCGATCGCAAAGCCTACAGATGGGACAATCCCTACTCCGCCTTTTCCGTGACATTGAGCGAGATCATCATTGTGCCCAGCCCCCTTTACCTCCAGACTTTCTGCAGTCTCTCAAGCAATACGGCTGCAATTTCGCCATCATTTTTGGCCTAGCCGCAGCACGTTGGCACATCACTCAACAAGATGCCTTGCTGGGTTATTTGCAAAGCTGGGCTACGAACTTAATCAGCGCCGGTATTAAACTGATTCCCATTGGTCAAACCGCCGGACAACGGATGTTGTTTCAACTGCAGTCCACGTTCAATCAGGCCGCAGACAACATCTCAACGCTACCGGATGACGATCTCTATAGCTGTGGCTGGGGACTCGCACTAACGAGCATGAACCACGAAGCCCAGTACAGCCGACTTTTTCGCAGTTAATCTAGGCTATTGGCTGACGGATTCCCAGAGCGTTCCTTCATGGCCGACCACATTGACTTGAACATTCTCAAGATCGCTAACCTGAGTTGAGGATTGCCCCAACGACGCGCGGGTGGCACCATAACCGGCAACAAACATCGAAAAGGCCGCTGCCAAGGACGCAACGATAACCAAATCTCCTGAAATACCCTGAGTTGTTTCTCTAGAGGACTGATAACTCATAAAGCTAATTCCAAACTTTGCTCTAGCTTTATGATCTCATATTTAATCTGTATCAACGGATACTCTTTATATTGTTTTTGCTATTGGCGAACAGAGCTACCTTGAATCGGTTGCAGAAATTGATCAGCTAAAGAGATCGGTAGATTCGCTTGGTGGGCGACGACACCATGACTAACACCCGCAAGTAGGCCAAGCAGCGCAGAGAGTAAGACAGGGGTAAAGCGATTCATGGAGGTCCACATAATTGATGTAAGAATCTTCTCGATTTGTGAAAAACGATTCTGTAACAGTGTTGACATTTCTCAACACAAATAAATCAGTCCATGCATAAATGACACGTAATCATGCAGATTACGCAAGGCCGCAGTGGATGGAGGCGCAGAGGCAGAGGGCGCTGATCACGAGAGCAGTCTGTTAAGATCCCTGGAGAGTCGTTGCGGCTCTTGATTTTCTCTTGAATTTTCTATGGCTCTTGTCTATCTTGTCTGCCGATGACCTCCCTTGCATCCTGTAGTCGGGGGCATCCCAATCCTTCGAGTCACCGCTTTTGTCAGCAATGTGGTGAGCCGCTTCAGTCATCAATGCATATCGGCAAGGTGATTGGCGATCGCTACCGTGTGATCGAAGAGCTGGGTCGTGGCGGATTTGGGCAAACCTACCTAGTCGAAGATAGTAACCGCTTTAACGAACGCTGCGTCATCAAGGTCTTTGCCCCCGAAGTAGAGGGGCCAAAGGCGCTCAGCAAGGCCAAGGAGCTATTCAACCGCGAAGCAGGGGTTCTCTATCGGCTCGAACATCCCCAGATCCCTAAGTTTCGGGAATGGTTTATGGAGGAGCCGTCGCTGTATTTGGTTCAGGACTATGTGGCAGGGCCAACTTATCAAGCCTTGCTTAAGCAGCGCAAACAGCAGGGAGATCTCTTTTCAGAAGCTGAGGTCACTCACTTTTTAAAGCAAATGCTTCCGGTCTTGGACTACATTCATGATCGGGGCATGATCCATCGCGATATTTCGCCTGATAATTTGATTCAGCGCCAGGGCGATCGCAAACCTGTGTTAATCGACTTTGGCGGCGTCAAAGAAATCACCGCCAGCTTCGGTCATTTCGGCAGCGGTCCTCACAATGGCGTCACTCTAATTGGGAAACCGGGATATGCCCCAGAAGAGCAAATTCGATTGGGCCGAGCCTCAACCGCGAGTGATATCTATGCGCTAGGGGTTACGGCTCTGGTGCTGTTGGTGGGTGAGCGGCCCCATAATTTTTTTGACCCCAACTCTTCAACGTTCAAGTGGCAAAAGTTTGTACAGCTAAGCCCCGGCTTTGCGGCGGTGATAGAACAAATGGTGGCGTCCCATGCGATTAAACGCTACCGCACCGCAACTCAAGTTCTCCAGGCGCTTAAGCATTTAGAAATTGCTGCCATTGTTGATGCCCCTTCAGAGGCATTTACGGTTCCAGTAGCCCCGCCGCCCCCAGCCCCGCTGCCGTCCGTACCTTTTTCCCCAGCCCCAGACCCGTCGGGTACCTATGGCGCTGAAGCACACCCTGTTACGCAGCAAACGGTCATCGCCCAAGTTTATGACAACAGCCCTGAGCCGGTGGAGAAGGCGAAAGGGGGCTGTGGTCATGGGTTGGTTAAGCTTTTACAAGGGCTTCTTGTGATCGCAGCCATGATGACAGCGGGGGCATTTGCCTTTAGTGCGGTTTATACTCGATTGTTGCAGCCGTCTACCGGCTCGACGCCGACCGTAAGTCCAGAGCCTCAGTCTTTGTCTCAGGACGAAAAAGATCGTAAAGACGACCTATTTAAGCGTTTGCGATCGCTCAATGTGGGGGTGACGTATTTCAGTCAGGTCACGAATGAAGCGTTTTATCTGAAGTATCCCAATTATGAACGCAGACCACTGACCACGGGGGCAGAAGATGCCCAATTAAGAGCGCAGTGGGATCAGGTGGGAACTCAAGTTGTGGATGCATTAGAGGCCGTAGAGGCCACACCCCGGCGTCGTATTGGTCGCTATGGTGCTTCAACTCGGCAAACGTTTGATGCTCAACTGCGTCAGGGGCGGATTAATTCTCGGCAGTTTTACCGTGATGTAGACCGGCAGTTTGAGCGGCAACTGCCAATGTATCGCGGGGTTGAGGTAGCGAATCAGAAGGGGGAACAAATTTGGTTTGCGATCGCATCTGACCGTCTCCAGCAAGAATTAAGCTCCAACTAAGAGCTCAGGCGAACAGCCTCAACATTCTCTTCCTACTGTTGGGCAAGAATAGGTAGTCTGCCCTCTGCATGAATGGCATAAACCTGCTCTAGAAACCAGCGGCTGTTATCCCGTCTCAGCTCATATTCAAAGCTGACTTCTGTTCGTTGAAGATCATGTTCAACGCCGCTATGAATGCGGGTCTGAATGAGCGCCTGACCATCAACGGTCTCAGCAGAAACAACGTCTTCTCTCGTGATGTCATGCAGAGATACGGGTTGACAGGAAGCAGGCTGGGCCATGAAGTCAGGTCTGCAGAACTTATCAATAAGCTGTTGCCAGTCAGCTTGAATCTGTTTGGCAATCTCGGCAGAATCGTTGTCATGGTGAATTCGCTGTACTGCTGAGTCATTCCAGACTCGGTAATCCATAATAAATTCAATTACCAGGAGGCTGGGTGACTGCTGCCAATTCACATCCTTCGTTTGAGTTC
>JBAUJD010000411.1:0-3651 GCA_049683515.1 Thermosynechococcaceae cyanobacterium
CAGCAGAAATTGTCCGTCGGGCCTTTAAGATTGCGCAGAGCGAAAAGCCAGGGGCCGTTCACATCGACTTGCCTGAGAATATTGCCTCCATGAACGCTGATGGACTGCCTTTGCATCGGGATAATGCTGAGCGCAGCTATGCTTCGATTCGGAGTTTAGAGCGAGCGGCAGAAGCGATTTCTCAAGCAAAAAACCCATTAATTTTGGTGGGGAACGGTGCCATTCGTGGGGCTGCGAGTGAAGTACTGACCCAGTTCGCCACTCAGCTCAATATTCCGGTGGCGAATACGTTCATGGGTAAGGGTGTGATTCGCTATACGCATCCGCTATCACTGTGGACGGTGGGCCTGCAGCAGCGCGATTATATTAGCTGTGGCTTCGACCGTACCGATCTCGTGATTGCGGTGGGCTATGACCTGATTGAGTTTTCACCCAAAAAATGGAATCCTGAAGGCAAGATCCCCATTGTGCATGTGGGGGTCGGGGCCGCAGAAATTGACAGCAGCTATATCCCGATTGCGGAGGTGATTGGCGATATTTCAGACTCATTGCAAGAGATTCTAAATCGTGCCGATCGCCAGGGAAAGCCCGACCCCTATGCGGCGAGTCTGCGGCCTCAGATTCGTGAAGACTATGAACAGTATGCAAATGATGTAGACTTTCCCATTCGGCCTCAGAAGCTGATCTATGATTTGCGGCACGTGTTGGGGTCTGATGATGTTGTCATTTCAGACGTAGGCGCTCACAAGATGTGGATGGCAAGGCATTACCATTGCGATCGCCCCAACACCTGCATTATCTCCAATGGCTTTGCGGCGATGGGCATTGCGATTCCGGGGGCGCTGGCGGCGAAGTTGGTTTACCCAGACCGCAAGATTGTGGCGGTGACGGGTGACGGTGGCTTCATGATGAATATGCAGGAGTTAGAAACGGCGCTGCGGGTGGGTACGGCCTTTACGACGCTGATCTTTAACGATGGTGGCTATGGCCTGATTGAATGGAAACAGCAGCAGCATTATGGCGAATCGGCATTCATCAAATTTGGCAATCCAGATTTTGTGAAGTTAGCCGAGAGCATGGGGTTAAAGGGTTATCGCATCGAAAGCGCGGAAGATCTGGTGCCGACGTTGAAAACAGCACTAGAGCAGGATGTACCGACGGTAATCGATTGCCCTGTGGACTATCGAGAGAATTTGATGTTTAGTCAGAAGTCTGGAGAGTTGAGCTGCGCGACTTAATTAAAGATGGGGATACTAAAATTAGATTATGCCTATTTCTAAAGTAGAGTAATTTTGACAAAATATTGGCTTGCTCTTGGCTAACGCACTAGGCGCAGAATTCCGATTCTATAAATCAAGACTTGAATTGAGGCGTCTGAAACCACATAGTCATGAAAGTATCATGCTCAGTGGTTCATACTCCGATTGCCCCTTATTGTGGGTGCGCTACTCACCTGTAATCGATAGCCCTTCAACCCAGACATGGGGACAAACACCACCAGGGGTCACTTTGGCGTCAGGTTCTACGTAAATAATGCTTTTTAGCAGTGCCTGGAAGTCCCCAGCGACGGTGGCTGATTCAATACTAACTCGCTTACCTTTGTTGACTAGCCAGCCATCAAACGGCAGTGAAAAAGCGCCCTGCAGTGCTTTAACTCCAGCATGAAGTGCCTGAAGATCATCAATGTAGACGACGTTCTCAGCCTCTTCTAGTCGATAGGTCTGCTCCGGTGCTGTGCCTTGAGAAACACAATAAAAATGCGGTCCTACGGAGACCTTGGCTCCAATATTGGCATGGCCCGTGGGCTGAGCATTCATGCGTTTTGCAGTTCCGGCACTGTGCAGAAAGTTTTTGAGAATGCCGTTTTCAATTAACACTACGGGTCGTGTGGGTGTCCCTTCATCGTCGAAAGCCGTTTTGCCGATGTTGCCTTCATGCAGAACGTCATCGGTAACCGACAGTAAAGAAGAGGCAAGTTCAGTTCCCAAAGAGTCCGCCGTTGAAAGACTGCGTTTGTCTAGGATGCTTTGAGCGTTGTAGAGATTTGAAAAGGCTCCCAGCAAGCTCAGGAAGGCCTCTGGCGAAAAGACAACTCTGTACTTGCCTGTCTCAATTTTTTGATAGTCGAGATGGCTAATGGTCTTGTCTACGGTTTCATCTAGGCAACCCTGGATATCGAGTTCGGCTAGATCTGCGCTGACTCGGAAGGCTCCGGCACTGCGATCGCGTTTCCCTTCTTGCTCTGCTTTGCTGTAAAGGTAGACAGAGCTGAGCGATCGCGCCTCTTGCCGCATGGCCCCTGCACTATTGAGATAAAACCGGGCGGTGTCTCTCTGGGATAGGCCATTGTAGGGCACACCGCTAATGGCGGGGTGGGCATCGAGAAGCTTTTGCTCAGCGCCTTTGAGATGCTCAATCAGCGTGGAAATATCAGATTGAGGCACCTGTTGATAGGTCACCTCTGGGAGCGGGTTTTGTGACTCAGGGCTAAAGTCTGCAACGTTCTCTTTCGCTCCAAAGTGGCTGGCTTCTTGAGCTAGCTTCAGAGCGGTCTCTAAACCTGCGGGTTCAACATCGGTGGTGGTGGTGACGCCCATTGTATTGTCGTCATTCCAGACCCGTACCATGACGCTGGCTCGATTGGAGGCTTTTAACTGTTTGGGGTTGCCGTGATCGACTTGTACACTGGCTTCATCGACGGTGGAGCCATAAATATCGAACTTTTTGATGCCCAATGATTGGGCTGTTTGAGTTGCGATCTCAGCTAGTTCTGTAATGTTAGGCACGCCTAAAATATCCTTCTTTCCTAAATATGATTTCAACAGGAGGCAGAGAGGATAAACATCACCTGCCATAAATCCTAGACTCTGGTTTAACGACCACCCACTGTAATCTCATCAACCTTGATGTGGGGCTGACCCACGGTGACATAAATGCTGCCGCTAACAGATCCGCAAAAGCCTGCTGCTAAACCTAAATCTTGAGAACTCATCGAAATCTTTTGCATGATATCCTTGGCTTCACCAATCAAAGTGGCACCCTTTAAAGGCTTGGTGACTTTGCCATTCTCAATCTGATAGGCTTCATCCACTGAGAAGTTAAATTCCCCAGTGGGGCCAACGCTGCCGCCGCCCATCTTTTTGCAATAGATACCCTTCTCGATAGAGCCAAAGATCTCTTCGTTGGTGAATTCACCCGGCGCAATATAGGTGTTCCGCATTCGGCTAGCGGCAGCATAGGTATAGCCACTCCGGCGACCGCTGCCGGTGCGAGGATGGCCGGTTCTCACGCAACCAGCACGGTCAGACAGGAAGTTCTTTAAGATGCCGTTTTCAATCAAAAGGGTGCGCTGCACCGGCATGCCTTCATCGTCCATATCAATGGAGCCAAAGGCGTTGGGGGAAAGTCCCTCGTCCCATGCGGTCAGGTTCTCGTGAGCGATTTTCTCACCCTTTTTGTCAATGAAGGGACTGGTCTTGCGCTCAATTTGAGTGGTCTCTAAGAGGTGACCACAGGCTTCATGGAAGATGACGCCTCCAAATTCATTTGCCATCACAATGGGGTAGTTGCCTGACTCCACATAATCGGCGTGGAGCATGTTACCCGCTGATTCAGAGACTTCTTGGGCATCATCGCCGTACTGCCAGGTGC
>JBAUJD010000412.1:0-4254 GCA_049683515.1 Thermosynechococcaceae cyanobacterium
CCCTCGCCGATCTACTAGAAGTCGATCAAAACCTACCGCCAACCCCCACAGTGCTGCCGTCTGAGACAGATCTTGATTATCCAGAAATACTTGAAGGTGAACTGCTGCCTTATTGTCACGAAGCCTCTGAAATTTACGCCTTGGATGCGGCCTACCCCAAAGAGCGCCCGACGCCAGCGATTGAAGATAAGTACAACTTTCCGTTTTGCCTCAAGGTGCCAACGACAAGCCAGCCGATTATGTGGGGGGATGATCTGTCTGAGTTAGCCGAGACCATTCGCAACCGTCGCTCTACTCGCCAGTTTACGGGGGCGGCTATTTCCCTTGCAGATCTTTCGGCGCTCTTGGATTTCACCTATCATCCTGGGCACTATCAAGAACAAGGATTAGAGCCAAACCCCGACACCTTTGATCTGAGCCTGATTCAAACCTTTGTGGCCGTGTCTGATGTGATGGGCCTTGAGGCCGGTTGCTATTACTATGCCGGTCAAGCTGAAGAACTGCGACAGATTCGGTTCAAAAACTTTCGACCAGAACTACACTACCTCTGTCTACAGCAAGACCTCGGTCGCGATGCTGCTGCCGTGGTTTTCCACACGGCAGATTTGGGGGTTGCGATCGCACGTTACGGAGATCGAGCCTATCGCTATCTCCACATGGATGCAGGCTATCTCGGTCAACGCATCAATCTAGCGGCAATCCGGCTTAATTTAGGCGTTAGCGGCATCGCAGGTTTCTTTGACGATCACGTCAATGAAGTACTGGGCATTCCCATCGATGAAGCCGTTTTATACATTACGACTTTGGGACAACCTCGTCGGGCATAAGAAGCTCGATGGGTCTGAAACAGTGATTGTCATCGTTCCTTGTTTCCCACTCGCAAGCGGCACTTAACAACGGTCTACATTGGGCACCCTATGATTAACAGCTATCAACAATGCCCTACCGTTTCATTCGCTATGACTCACCCCTCGGCTCAAGACAAACTAGACACCATTCAGAAGCTACAAACCCGGCTATCGGCAGCATTAGAATACAATTGCTACCTTGGCGAAGAATTTTTAGCGCGATTATCGATGGATATCGAAGCGCAATTACAGGAGCTAGGAACAATGCTAGAGCAACCGATGGGGTGCGGTTGCCGCTAGCGCTGCGCCTGCTTTTCGCGGTACATGAGCTGGTCGGCATATTTGAGTAGTTCCCTGAGCGTTTCGCCGTCTTGGGGATGGCAGGCAATGCCAATGCTTGCGGTAATCTGCAACCGACAGCCCTCAATCGTCACGGGGCGTGCTAGGGCTGTAACTAAGCGCTGCCGGGTGCCCAAAGCGGCCTCTTCATTGGCTCGTGACAGCAGTGCCACAAATTCATCCCCACCCAAGCGCGCCACAATATCCCCCTTCCGTACACAGGCTTGTAAACATTGAGCGACGTGGACAAGTACGGCATCACCGACGACATGTCCGTAGGTATCGTTAATCGCTTTAAATTTATTGAGATCAATGTAGAGCAACGCTATAGGCCAACGGCCTGTATCCATCGATTGTAGTAATTGCTCTGCGTTAATCTCTAGCTGGCGACGGTTGAATAGCCCGGTCAGGCTATCGAGGTAGGCAAATCGCTTGAGCTGCTCCTGACGGCTGATTTCTAACGTCACATCTCGAATAATAATCACAGAACCCACTCTGCGTCCTGCGGGGCTGCTGAGCGATCGCACCTTTACCTCTTTGAGGGTTGTACCATCTTGCCCCTTCAACTTGAGGGTTTTGGTAATTTCTGAGACGGCATGTTGTTCTAAAACCGGCAGATAACCAGGAAAAATATCGCCAAAGGATTTTCCTAATGCCCTGGGCTGACGACATTCTCGGTAGGCCGGTGGATTGAGATCAACAATGTTATGGCGAACGTCTAGCAGAATGACGGCCTCGGCGGTATTCAGAAATACGGTGCGGTATGAGACCGGGGCCAGTTCTAAGAACCGGGCTTTGAACAGAGCAAACTGAATAACGACGCTGCTAATGGCAAAGCCCACTGGCGTCAGATCAAGGCCGTAGGGTGCCACATCGGCGATAATGTAAAACACATTGAAGGTAAAAGTAATCAACGTTGCGATCAGCAACATGATGGTTTGGCGGCGATAAATGGCAGAGCTACCAAAGTAGTCATAGAGCAGTACCCCGACCCCACCCAAGAGCAAACAGTACTGGTAGGGGATCATCACGTAGTTAAACCACCAGCCATGCTCAATCTCTAAAACTGGAACAGGATTGAATGTCAAGGAGGCAGAGGACCAAATCAGCCCATGCAGCGGGTCGGTCGCGGCAAACAATAGGCTCAGGCTAGGGATCAAGGCGAGGGGGGCAATATATTTAGGACGGAGCCAGGCATCATTATGGGTGTACTGGAGCGTAAAAAGGAGCCAGGTGAAGGCGAGGGGGGCAATCCCAAGATACTGAAGTTTGCCAAAGGTAATGCGTGCAATCTCAACGGTGCTCAGATGCTCAAATACCGCGAAAAAGCACCAGATAAAGGCACAGCCTGCAAAACAGCTAAAGGCTCTGGCTCCAGCAATCTCGCGCCGCTGCCAAGCCAAAAGCATGACACTAGCCGAAGCAAAAGATGCGATCGCAGGTAAAAGGGCAAACAAAAAGTAGAAATACATTGAGCCGATGCGGTCCCCCATTTTCCCCATCATGGTCGGCCAGCGACTAATGTCTATCGCTGGCAACAAAGTGTCGCCAAAGGCATGCAGATAGAGGCAACTCCTCAGACCACTACCCAGTCTTGTATTTTTTAGCCGTCGAATAAAATTAATTCTAGCCCACACCGCTACAGTGACGATGAATTGAGGCAAAAGTATCCCGACGGTCGTTTATGTTGTATCTCCATCACTCTGGCCACTGATCTTGCAACAGAATATCCCTGAGTCAGGTGAGTTGGCTTTAGAGCACTCTAGTAAGGACAACAGCTTCAGCGTTTTACCTAAATCTGGATCTATTTTGATAAACTTGATCCCTAATCATCGATTCATTATTTAGAAATGTTAGCCAGCTCTAAAGATAAATTCAGTCCCTCCTTAATAGGCGCTGCAATACCGGCAAATAGCTGCGGGAAACGAATCGGAATTTTGGTCGTTGCCTATAATGCCGTTTCTACACTAGCAAAAGTTCTGAGTCGTGTTCCTGAAGACGTCTGGGCTAACGTTGCAGAAGTCGTCGTCTTTGATGATGCAAGCCAAGACAATACCTATGAGCTGGGCCTAGGGTATAAAATAGCCTCTGAAATCAATAACTTAAAGATTTTCAGGAACGCTCAAAATCTTGGCTATGGCGGCAATCAAAAGCTAGGGTATCAATATTTTATTGATCATGACTTTGATGTGGTTGTCTTGCTGCATGGAGACGGTCAGTACGCACCAGAGATTTTATCGCATCTATATCATCCCATCGTTGAAGAGAAGGCAGACGCAGTCTTTGGCTCTCGAATGATGAGTGAATATGGTGGCCCTCTCAACGGTGGAATGCCGATCTATAAGTATGTTGGAAATCGCATCTTAACCAGCTTTGAAAATCGGGCGCTGGGGATGAATTTAACGGAATTTCACAGTGGCTATCGTGCCTACAGCATCGCTGCATTGAGAGAAATAGACTTTTCTAAAATGACAGATGATTTCCATTTTGACACAGAAATAATTATCAAACTCAATCACCAAAATTTCAACATTAAAGAGGTTCCTATCCCAACCTACTATGGCAAGGAAATTTGTTATGTTGATGGCCTGAAATACGCAGCAGATGTTGCTCAGTCTGTCATTCATTATAAACAGTCCGTCAATGCAACGAAGTGTCATGCTGTTTATCAAGAGTATTTTCCAAATTACCCGCTTAAAAGCAGTAAGTATTCAAGTCACCATTTTTTTGCTAAGTTAGTGGGATCAGGCCATCAGGTTTTAGACATTGGCTGTGGTGAAGGTTTTCTGTCAACTATTCTGGCGAGGCAGAACCAAGTTTATGGCATTGATATACTAGATTCTCCTCAACATATCGACTCACTTCAGAACTATATCAAGGCAGATCTACAGTTAGGTCTTAAAAATGCTTGGAGCGCCCTGAGGCAGGGCAAGGCGATTCAGGGACCGGTTCAGCAGTTTGATGCCGTATTGCTTCCAGATGTATTAGAGCATCTCTGTCAGCCAGAACGATTGTTGCAGGACTGTCACAGAGTTCTAGCATCTCAGGGGCGACTTTTAGTCTCTGT
>JBAUJD010000413.1:0-7333 GCA_049683515.1 Thermosynechococcaceae cyanobacterium
CATAAACACTCACCGTTGGCTGTTTGGGATCTCCGATATATCGCCGTCCTCCCAAGGCCCGACAATCCACAATCCAACGTCTGGGTACCAGTTCAAAAAGTCATCGAACGTTGCAGCACTTGAATCATGACTGTTCCTCCCATTAGTGCTGACGCATTGCCGATATCTCATCTTGTGCCCTGACTCCGGCGGCTCTGATACCACAGTTGTCACACTCAAAGAGCAGCGTTAGTCTATAGGGTATCGGCTGTAGGCAAATGCGCTATGAGAGCTAAACTACTTTTTCCCATTGCCCTGTCCCTTGGCGTTCAAGGGAGCACCTCGATTGCTCGCGCTCAGACCCCATTCCCCGCTAACAATCTGGGCAACCTGCAGCGAACCAACCAGGAAATAATTCTGCAGCAACCCAACAGAGAGCCAACTCGGCCTGCGCCACCGTCCCAGCCTCAAGAAGATGCCCTCGCTGCCCCTACAGCAGATATAGAAGATCCCGCAACAGCGTCGGCAGAGAGCGATGCCCCTGCTGGTGACACCAGGCAAAACGTCAACCAATTGTGCCCTGGCAACTCAGATGATGCCAATATTGAGCCGGGTGTTTTTGAAGTTGAAACGGAAATTGAACCGATTCCATCTGCCTCAGCTTGCTAGTCGTTTCTCGTTTGACCTGAACTTAACGGCTGTTGCAATACTGGGGGAGGCAGCGCTAGCCTATTACTATCGACCTCAGCACCGCCCTATGAGACCTCAAACGCTTTTTTGCTTAACTGTGTTTCTTTGCACTCAAGGTTTGATTGCCAGCGCTCAAACCCAGTCGTCTCCACTTCTTGACCAGGTGCAACGAGCCGCTCAAGATGCCTTGCAACAACAGCAGCAACCCAGAAGGATACCGCCTCCCCAAGCAACCGATTCAGATGGCCTGCCTATCATTCAAGAGGCTCGCGATGACAGCACCTTCCAAACCATTGAAACCGCCTGCCCGACTAAGGCCACCAGTGGGGTAAGCAAGACCAACGTCGAAACCGGAGCCTACGAGATGGAGACAAAAGTGGAGCCTATTTCATCTGAGTTTTGTTAGATCAATGGCACTGACTTAAGGATGGTGAGCAGTGCTCACCCTACGAGATTTCAAGGGTTTGAGCTATCAGTTGAGGCTTAAGTCAGTGCCATTCAGCTTTAGATAGGCGCGACCTAAATCCCTAATTGAATGATGGGGCGGTGTTAAGGATAAAACGAGAGCTGCGGTAGCCCAGTCTCTTCCGGCCAGCCCTGCATTAAGTTCATGCATTGGACCGCCTGCCCTGCTTGCCCCTTCATTAAGTTATCAATGGCAGACATGACCACGACGCGACCAGTACGCGGATCGACCTCAATGCCGATGTAGCAAAGGTTAGTTCCCCAAGCCCACTTCGTTTGGGGATAGACGCCGCTGGGCAATACCTTGACCCAGGGAGAATGGCGATAAAACACATTAAAAATGGTGAGTAAGTCTTCTGTGACTAGCCCCGGATCTCTGAGCTTGGCGTAAACAGTGGCTAAAATGCCTCGGGTCATGGGCACGAGGTGAGGCGTAAACTGCACCATCACATCACGACCGGCTAGATTGCTGCAAACCTGCTCAATCTCAGGGGTATGGCGGTGCCGTGCCACACCATAGGCTCCTAGCGTTCCCTCGGCTTCGGCATGGAGAAAGTTAAGCTTGCCCTGTCGCCCACCGCCGGTGGTCCCGCTCTTGGCATCGATAATCGTGCTGTCAGGGTCAATCAGCCCCTGCTTCAGCAGCGGCGCGATCGCCAGTAAACTCGCAGTGGGATAACACCCCGGACAACCAATCAGCGAGGCCGTGGAGATGCGATCTCGATATAGCTCTGGCAGTCCATAGACCGCTTGCTCAGCGACATCAGGTTCTAAATGGGGTGTCCCATACCACTGTTCGTAGGTGGATAAATCATCGAAACGATAGTCTGCAGATAAATCTAAAACCTGACAGCCCTTCGCCATTAAGGCCGGAGCCATCTTGAGGGCTAACCCATTGGGCAGCCCCAAAAAGACAACATCCGTCTGTTCTGCAATGGCATCTATATCAATGGCTTGAATTTTTCCCAGCGATAGATGGTGCAGATGCGGATAAAGATCGGAGAGGGATTTACCGGCACTACTGTCTCCGCCCAGAAACACCAGATCAACATTGGGATGCTCCGTTAGCAACCGGACAAGCTGGACACCGCCATAT
This sequence comes from Thermosynechococcaceae cyanobacterium, assembly GCA_049683515.1. Taxonomy (GTDB): domain Bacteria; phylum Cyanobacteriota; class Cyanobacteriia; order Thermosynechococcales; family Thermosynechococcaceae; genus RCC1774. Next base: position 2,231 of record JBAUJD010000413.1, read on the forward strand.
CCTGACGCCCCAACAATACCAACCCGTGTCTGGGAACCCATGTTATCCAACCCTTTACCCTTGATGTGTGGTAGAAGCCCTAGACCTCTAATGCATTGGTGCATTGTAGACCCAAAGTTTCACTCTGAACGGATCAATCCTTTCAGTTTGGATATGCAGATAGACCCTCGATCAGATTAGAATGATGTTAAGAAATCTTAACGGTGTTTACCTTCCGCCATGCCTGCCCCTAGCGATTCGTCCAAGTTTGACTCCATAGAGTCCGCCCTAGCTGAGTTTAAAGCCGGTCGCTCCCTGGTTGTGGTTGATGATGAGAATCGAGAGAACGAAGGCGATCTGATCTGCGCGGCTCAGTTTGCTACGCCAGAAATGATCAACTTCATGGCAGTGGAGGCGCGGGGATTAATTTGTCTCGCCATGACGGGCGATCGCTTAGATGAACTGGATCTCCCGCTGATGGTAGAGCGCAACACCGATAGCAACCAGACTGCTTTTACCGTAAGTATTGATGCAGCCAAGCATTTAGGCGTCTCTACGGGTATCTCGGCAGAAGATAGAGCCAGAACTATGCAGGTGGCGATCAATCCCGACTCATTGCCCACCGATTTGCAGCGACCAGGACATATTTTCCCGTTAAGGGCGCGGGAGGGTGGCGTCTTGACCCGTGCCGGTCATACTGAATCTGCCATTGATTTAGCCCGTCTCGCCGGACTCTACCCAGCGGGGGTGATTTGTGAAATTCAGAATGCGGATGGTTCGATGGCCCGACTGCCGCAGCTTTTTGACTACGCGAAGCAGCACTGCCTAAAGATCATCAGCATCGCGGACTTGATTAGCTATCGCCTTCGGCACGAGCGCTTTGTGCACCGGGAAACCGTTGCCGATTTACCCACAGAGTTCGGTACATTTCAAATCTACGGATACCGTAACACCATCGACAATTCAGATCATGTCGCCATTGTTAAAGGTAATCCCGAAGACTTTACCGATAAAGCGATCATGGTCCGCGTTCACTCTGAATGCCTGACTGGGGACGCCATTGGGTCGCTCCGCTGTGACTGTCGGATGCAGCTTCAGGCGGCGCTGAAAATGATTGAAAATGCGGGACAAGGGGTGGTGGTCTACCTGCGGCAAGAGGGACGCGGCATTGGCCTCATTAATAAACTAAAAGCCTATAGCCTTCAGGATATGGGACTCGATACGGTGGAGGCCAATGAACGCTTAGGCTTTCCTGCTGACTTACGGAACTACGGGGTGGGTGCTCAAATTTTGAACGATTTGGGGATTCACAATATTCGACTCATTACCAACAATCCTCGTAAGATTGCGGGGCTAAGGGGCTACGGTCTAGAGATGGTGGATCGGGTACCGCTTTTGATTGAGGCCAATACCTATAATTCGCCTTACCTCAGTACGAAGGCAGAGAAGCTAGGCCACATGCTGCTGCAAACCTTTTTGGTGACCGTGGCGATTCGCTGGCGCGATGAGCCAGATGTAACCCAGCGCTATGATCGTCTGGAGAAATTGCGGCAGCTTGCCGATAGCGAGCATCTGCTGCTGCAGGAAGAAGTGAGGCCCGTTGCTATAGCAGTATTCAGCCAAGCCAGCCTGATTGTGCATTTGGGGCTTGATCAGCCCGGACTTGCTGCTGAAGACTGGTACAAAGAATCGAATCACCCCTACCTGCAGGCGGTGAACCACATTCTCAAAGATTTAATCACCTGGCCTGACATGAAGGGGCTTGAGTTTTTGGTATCTGCCGGAGCTGACTCCTTGAAAAATCTGCAGGTTAAATTAGACCGCCAAGTCGTGTCGAGCGACGATATTCCCATCCGTGAGGCGCTAGAAACTCAAATTATTTATAGCACTACGACCTAAAGATGCTCCCTTCAAGATCGCAAAAGCCTCCACTGGCATGATTGCCTATGGGGGCTTTTTTACAAGTCTATTAAGTTGGCGTCTCGCATAGATTTTGGTCTTAAAGGCGACGAAAGAGAGCCGTCTCCTGAAGAGCAAAGCGATGGCTAAACGGCGACTAGTCAATAAACCCCATGAGAATACCAGAGGAGTCTTCGATAGAGCCTGTAGAGATAGGGCGATTGTTAGGGAGGTTAGACGAAGACATGAAAGGAAGCCCCAGGCGAACAATGGGTCGAGTCCCTGACATGTTCTCTAGATTCACAATGTCGAGGCCAGAGCGAACAATGGGACGGTGATTGGGGAGAGTCTCGGTATCAACCACATCTAAGTGGCTAATCGTGATGGGCCGATTCCCAGGCAAGGACCCATCGGTGATGTAGTCAAGGGTCTGCTCTGCAATCGGTCGATTAGCGGGCAACGGAGGGGTCTGATAGAGTTCTATCGAGCCTTGGTCGTCTGACTTTTTTGTAGTGGTTGCCATGCTGGTATCTTCCTTTTTGCTTGAACGTCACCGCACAAAGTTAAGGAACCGTTGTCCCCATCGCTTTGTCTCTAACTCAATAATAGTTGAGTTAGATGAAGTTCTCTCACAAAAGTTGATGACCCTCTCAAATCGATCCGATAAATAGAGCCTATATTGCCTGCTGGGTCAGCGTTCTAGTAGCTATCGTTATCGCCAGCCATCTGGAGGCCCAGTTGCCGATTGGCCGCGTTAAGCCGATCTGCGATCGCTTCTCGCCACTTTGGGCTGACAGAAAGATCCGCGAGAATTTCTTGGGCCATCTGCCGATAGGTGGCACTTTTAACGCGGTCCACCTGCTCAAGTTGCTGAAGATTGTCGTAGACAGTTTGCGGAGAGAGGTTCATTGTCTGTACTCCCGGACTTGTGTTTAGGACAAGAGAAGAATTTATCAGCGTCAATAAAATGAGATTTAAATAGAAATGAAATCAAGAAAACTTAAGGTAAATCAGTATGACCCATCAGGTAGCGATCGCATTCTCTAGCAGCGCCTCGACCTTCATTAAAAGCCCAAACCACTAGACTTTGGCCTCTGCGGCAGTCGCCAGCAGCAAATACCCCTGGAATACTGGTCGTATAGTGTTCATGCTCTGCTTTGACGTTACCACGGGGATCAAGATCTAGCCTCAGTGCATCTAGCAACGGCTGCTCTGGGCCTAAAAATCCCATCGCCAATAGTACTAATTGAGCGGGGATCACCTTCTCAGACCCGGTCACATGAACGGGCGTAAACCGACCCTGCTCATCTTTTTGCCAGTCCACTTCGACAGTATGTAGAGCCTTGACATGCCCGTTTTCATCACCTTCAAACTTCGTGGTCATAGTCAGATACCCTCTAGGATCATCACCAAAGACGGCTGCAGCTTCTTCTTGCCCGTAGTCTAAGCGGTAGACCTTCGGCCATTCGGGCCAAGGATTACTGACCGCTCGCTCTGCAGGAGGCTTCGGCATAATCTCAAGCTGTACCAAGCTCTTGCAGTTATGACGAATGGAGGTGCCCACGCAATCCGTGCCCGTGTCTCCCCCGCCAATGACAACAATGTCTTTCTCCCGCGCAGAAATCACCTGATCGTTAAGACTGGGATCCATAACGGCTTGGGTGTTAGCGGTTAAGAAATCCATCGCAAAGTGAATGCCCTTCAGGTCACGTCCCTCAATGGGTAAGTCACGGGGACGGGTAGAACCGGTACAAAGAACAACGGCATCAAAGTCTTTGAGCAATGATTCAGCCGGTAAATCTTTACCCACTTCGGTATTGCAGACAAACTTAACGCCCTCTTCTTCGAGTAGCTTAATGCGGCGCATCACCACCTGCTCTTTTTCGAGCTTCATGTTAGGGATGCCGTAGGTGAGCAATCCACCCGGACGGTCAGCCCGCTCTAAGACCGTAACCCAATGACCTGCTTTGTTGAGCTGAGCTGCCGTACAGAGCCCTGCTGGACCGGAACCGATCACCGCGACCTTTTTGCCAGTGCGCTTTTCGGGTGGTTCGGCTTTAATCCAGCCTTCTTGCCAGCCGTGATCAACGATAGTTTGTTCAATATTTTTAATGGTGACCGGTGGGTTATTAATGCCCAGCACACAGGAGCCTTCACAAGGAGCCGGACAGACGCGCCCCGTAAACTCAGGGAAATTATTGGTTTTATGTAAACGCTCTAGGGCTTCACGCCACAGCCCTCGGTAAACGAGGTCATTCCACTCAGGAATGAGGTTATTGATGGGGCAACCGCTCGCCATATTGCTGATCACGGTGCCGGTGTGACAGAAGGGGGTGCCACAGTCCATGCATCTGGCCCCTTGATTCCTTAGCCGGTCTTCGGGCAAATGCTCGTGGAACTCGTCCCAATTTTTGATCCGCTCTAGGGGCGGTTTGTCGGTGGGGATTTCGCGAACAAATTCAATAAAGCCAGTGGGTTTGCCCATAGTCGTCTCTTTGCGTCAACCTTATGCAGAGGGGGATTCTTGAGGATCTTAACGTCTGCTTGCCTACTAATGCCAGTGGCGCTAGAATTCTTATTTTTTTCTTTACCTAAGAGCAATAAAGCTTTAGCTACTGGACGTGATTGAAGGGTTTGACACAACATTGACTGAGGCGATCGCAGACCAGTCGTAGATGCTAGACTCCCAGAGATGGGCGCTGCAGAGTCATCGGAAGACGGAGAAGAGAGGGATTTGACGTTAGAGAATAGCAAGCTTGCCACGCATATTTGACAACATTTTAGAAATTGTCAAGATCTCAGAACAAGCTCACCCATACGCCATAGCCTATCAATAGCCATGACTAAATCAATCACAATTCAAGTCGATTCTGATATTTCAGATGCGTTTCAGAACGCCCCATCAGAACAGCAGAAGAAGATTCAATCCACACTAAATTTGTGGCTCAAATATATGGCTCAGCCCAATATTCTAGAAAACATTGTTCGCCAGATGCGAGAAGAATCAAATGCCAATGGGTTGACCCCAGAAATTCTAGAAAATCTGTTGCAGAATAAGTAAGATACGCCTAGTTTTTGATACTAATATTCTTGTATTTATAACAAAAAAAAGACACGGATCCATGATTAAACAAACGATTCAATACTCTTCTTCGGTAGACGCACTAATTGCTATTGCTAAGCGCCTGAGTCTCTACGAAAACCAACAAGACATGACCTCTGAAG
>JBAUJD010000414.1:0-3020 GCA_049683515.1 Thermosynechococcaceae cyanobacterium
TCCTGGAGCATAGTAAACGATACTAGGTGATGCATTATATCGTCGTGCCGGAGCAAAATCAAAGGGCAAGGTTTGCCCAAACGAGAAGATCGGCTGTCATTAAGTGGAGAAACCGCTCTAAGCCGAGTACACAACTCTCTGACCCGATGGAAGACAAACTTTATCTTTCACGAAGCTCGATGCTGTTCTCACGCTCAGAATGATTGATGATCGCAGGTGGGTTGCGAAAGATCAGCGTATAGATATCTGTTGGCATCTCGACACTACCTTTCTGTAAGGCTTCTTTCACCGTTCGAGCAATATCCGATGTCATTGCTAAAAATTCACCGCGCTGTGAATTTACCCAAAACCGAACCTCTAAATTAACAGTGCTCGCCGCTAATTCTTGCACCAACACTTCAGGAATGGGACTCTCTTCAACGAGATCTGCTTGAGTGACGGCGGCTTGAATAATATGAATTGCTTCAGAAATATCAGCATCATAATCAATGCCCACCATTACAGAACTGCGCCGAATGTTAGAGGCCGTATTATTGATAATACTGGCTCCAAAGACCTCTTGGTTGGGGATATAGACCATCCGACCGTCGTAGGTCTTCATTGTGGTCGCTCGGAGCTGAACTTGCGTGATGGTGCCTTCATAATCGGCAATAACAACCTGATCCCCCAGCCGGAACGGACGAGCCGCCAGCAGAATGACGCCCGAAATATAATTACTCAAAACGTCTTTAAGACTGAAGCCGATTGCCACACTGGTTAGTCCCAGCGCTCCTAGCAACGCGCCAAAATCTAGGCCCAAGACGCCCAAAGCAATGACGGAGCCGATGATCCAGACACCGCCATATCCTAAACGGCCAATCAAGATCTCGGTGCTGCGATCGCCTTCTGTTTGCTGTGCCCATCGAAAAGCAGCGTATCGCATCACTTTAGCAACGCCCCAGGTAATCGCAACCACCACAAGGGCACCGACAAAGGCCGGTAAACTTTCAATGGCCTTTCGACTCAGTTCGCGTATTGTTCCATTGAGTCGCTGTGCCACATCAATGGCAAGGGGGGCTGAATCTAAAGACTGGTTCAATCGCTCAGTCCAGTTTTTAGCTAGCTCGTCTACCGATAAGCCATAATCTTCTGCGTCTTGACTGGTTACCGTCATCAAAACACGTTGATTGAGCTGGAGCGTGGTCATATTCCGAACGTTCTGTGCTGTGACAGTCCCGACATCCCCACGAGCCAGAATACTGGCAATGCGACGATTGATAATAGCGGCACGTTCACGGGCACCCACCTTAGATAGGCTCCCGACTTGAAAGACCGGGCGGCCCTTCACCAGCACATCAGCGAAGTACTCAGCCGGCGCTGAGGCAGGTGCGGCAGAGGGAATAGGCGGTGGAGCCTCTTGGCTTAGCGTGGGTAGGGCAGTCCCTCCGATTAGCGAAGCTGCGATCGCAATACTCCAAAATTGATGTTTCACTATGGTTAACGACTCTAGGATTGGCTGTATAAAAAAGCCCAGGCAGCAATGCTGCCCAGGCTAAAGACTGATGTATTAATTGATCTTAGGCCTAGTCAATGGCCTGCTTAATGTCATCCTTGATATTTTCTACAGCGTGACGCGCTGCGGCTTCATCTTGCTTGGCTTTCCCTTCAGCAGTATCTTTTGGGTTGCCAGTTACCTCACCGATGATCTCTTGCGCTTTACCTTCGATGTTTTGAGCGGTCGCCTTGGCTCTATCTTCTAAACTCATGGGTTATACCTCGCTAATGAAACGCTGATCAAAACTGATGCTTACTTTTTGAACAAAGAACCAACGTCTTCTTGAATATCGTCCATTACAGTAGAGCCTTCAGAGTTGCTAGGACGATACATTTTGTCGGCATCCGCACGACCCTGGACCTCATTGATGCCCTCTTGGGCTTTAGCCTGAACTTTTTTCATCCCTTTAGGATCAGCATCAGGATTGGCCGCTTCTTTGGTCTCTTTATAAATCCCATCAAGCTGGGCTGCTCCATCTGACGGCTTGCTACTCGTGCCGCCAAAGGCTAGAGCCGGGGATGTATTGACCCCAATGTACAGTACGCAGACCAGCATCACAGCCACGAGTTTGGCGAGCCGAAAGAAAGAGAAAAGTCTAGTTAAGATAAATTGCATGTCTATATTCTCCAATGGTGTAAATTGAGTCAAGGAAATCTGCGGAACTCTAGTTAAGTAGCCCTTTGACGCTATCGGTGATGCCTTTGGCGGCATCTTGAACTTCGGAACCAATATCTTCAGCGGTACCTTGCACTTGACCGACATCTCGCTTAGCTCTGCCGTCTAGCTTCTTTGCTGTTCCTTCAGCTCTGTTTTGTGCATTTCCAATCTTGCTTTGTACGGTTCCGGTGGCTTCTTGAACGGCACCTTCTAACTTGTTACTCGTGCCTGCACCAACGGTGGAGTCAAGATCTGACTTCGCTTTACGGTCAGCCCTGCCGAATAACGCTGCAATGGGCTGGTGGATGGGGGCTGCGATCGCAACGCCACTATTCAATGGCGTACTCAAACTCACGGTTACAACCGTGACAATCAGAAAGAGTCCGGCTAGAGCCTTGGCGGCCAATGATCGGATTTTAATATTCATCGGTATTTGCTCTCGACGTTAATGTTTTGTAAGACTCCAAAGCCATTGCGCCCATCTTGCTTTGGGCTACCGCTTTGATTTGAACTTCAATTAACGTATCCCGTTGTGCTGGGATCGCTCCTCTACCCTCAGATGGATCTCTTGACTGTCTCAAGATAGATGCAGTTCACAATGATTTTGGGCTTAAACTGCATCCAAGACTAGCAGCGACAAGACTGGAGGATGTTCACTGCCTGATGGCTCATTATTTCTGTAGATTTTATTTACTTGAGCTTAACAATACCTTCGCCAACAGATGAAGTGAGAGTTGGCTGTTAGTCAAGAGGGCTTTAGAGGGATACTAAGAATTACTCCTAATCCAGTCCCTCTAAAGCCCATGTATGACATCTTACAACTGCTGGA
>JBAUJD010000415.1:0-4810 GCA_049683515.1 Thermosynechococcaceae cyanobacterium
CGCTAGAACAGGGCAAAATCTCGATCCATACCGAGAATATCTTCCCGATTATCAAAAAATGGCTGTACTCAGATCATGAAATATTCCTGCGGGAGCTGGTCTCCAATGGGGTAGACGCCATTCAGAAAATGAGAATGGTCTCGATGTCGGATGAGTTTTCCGGCAATTTGGAAGAGCCTGAGATTTTTCTAGCCATTGATAAAGACAAAAAACAGCTCTCCATTACCGATAACGGCATCGGCATGACCGCTGATGAAGTCAAGAAGTACATCAACCAAGTCGCCTTCTCTAGCGCTGAAGAGTTCGTCGAGAAGTATAAGAACAGCGGTGACCAGGCAATTATTGGTCACTTTGGTCTAGGCTTCTACTCCTCATTTATGGTTTCCTCTCTCGTTGAGATTGATACACTTTCGTACAAAGAAGGATCTGAAGCAGTTCACTGGTCCTGTGACGGCAGCACTGAGTTTACAATTGACAGCAGCGAGAAGACGCAACGTGGCACCACAATCATTCTGACGCTCCAAGAAGAAGAGATTGAATACCTCGAAGAAGCTCGCGTCAGGCAGCTCATCAAGACCTACTGTGACTTTCTACCCGTCCCGATCAAGCTGGGCGATGAGCAGATCAACAAGCAGAAAGCACCTTGGAAAGAATCCCCCAGCAACCTCACCAAAGAGGACTACCTAGAGTTCTATAAGTATCTCTATCCCTTTGAAGAAGAGCCGCTGCTGTGGGTTCACCTGAATACGGACTATCCGTTTATCGTTAATGGCATTCTCTACTTTCCGAAGCTGAAGCCAGACATTGATGTCACCAAAGGCCAGATCAAGCTGTTCTGCAATCAGGTCTTTGTCAGCGACAACTGCGAAGAAGTCATCCCTCAGTTCTTGATGCCGCTTAGGGGCGTCATTGACAGCAGCGATATTCCATTGAACGTGTCGCGGAGCTTTTTACAGAACGATCGCACCGTCCGCCGGATCTCGGACTACATTGCCAAGAAGGTGGGCGATCGCCTCAAGGAACTCTACCGCGACGATCGCAAGCAGTACATCAGCAGTTGGCAAGATGTTGGCACCTTCGTTAAGTTTGGTGCGATCAACAACGACAAATTTAAGCAACAGGTCGAAGATATTCTCATCTACCGCACGACAGCGGAGCTGGCCCCTGCAGCCTCAACTGAGAGCGAAGGTGATGATGCCTGGAAAGAAGAGGCAGGCGGTCTTTCCTATACAACTCTGAAGGAGTATCTGGAGCGGAACAAAGAGCGGCACGAGAACAAGGTTTATTACTGCAATGATGAAGCGAATCAGGCGACTTACGTGGAACTCCACAAGAGTCAGGGTTTAGAGGTGCTGTTCCTTGATGCCTTTATTGATACTCACTTCACCTCGTTCTTAGAGCGAGAATATACTGATGTGAAGTTTTTGCGGGTGGATTCTGAACTGGATGAAACGCTAATCGACAAGAGCACTGAAGCGGAAATTGTTGATCCGACGACCAATCAAACGCGGACGGATACGATTAAGGCTCTGTTTGAGAAGTGTTTAGATAAACCTAGCCTGACCATTCGCACTGAGGCGCTTAAGTCTAGCGATCAGCAGAGTGCTCCACCTGCAATGGTGCTACTCCCTGAGTCTGCCCGCCGAATGCAGGAGATGATGGCGATGATGCAGCAGCAAAATGTCCAGTTCCCGACGGAGCATACGCTACTTGTGAATACGGCTCACCCACTGATTCAGAACTTGGTGTCACTGAGTCAGGGCAGTATTGTTCAAGCGGGTGGTCAGTCTCAATCGGGCGAGTTAGCGAATGATATTTGTCAGCATGTGTATGACTTGGCGCTGATGGCTCAGCGGGGCTTTGATGCTGAAGGTATGAAGGCGTTTACAGAGCGATCAAATAAGGTGTTAACTCGTTTGACGGAGCTAGCCGCGAACTAGGATTTCCAAAGCAGTAAAACCTGAGAGCAATTGAATGCCGAGCGGTTGAGTCACTTCTGTGATGTAACGGCGTGAGTGTCTTTAGTTATTCGACACGGGATCCTGCCCTATTCCAAAAGCCTGATGTAGTGGGCCTCCTAGAATTGGCTTTTGCAGGTGGCGAATAATTTAAGACACTAACACGGCTCGGTCAATGAATCAAGTTTGGGGTGATCCAGGTGCCTTTAAATACACTTTAATATAAGCAATTTTCTTCAGTTCAGTGAAAATTGGAGTGCAACTTTTGTTTACAGTACTTCGTCATGGTTCAGTCTTGTATAGACATTCTGCATCATACTTTCTTTAACTAAGCTGCCGAAGGATTGATCTTCAAGGATTCTCTCAAAAATTTCCTGATTTTGATCCATTCTTTCGATGAGCTTGTCTATGAAGGTTTCCTCAAAGGCAAATTTAAAGGTATCTAGCTTGTTGGCTTTTGCTTGTGTCTTGAGGTCTTCATCCTGTACTAATTCAGATTCTATTTGCTCGAAAAATAAACGGTCAGCTTCTTCAAACTCAGTTCCAAATTGGTTGTTGAGTTTATCGATGATGATGGATAGTGGGGCTTTTTCGTCCTTAGTGCGACTAATACCTGCTTCGGTAAAGGTTTCGAGTTCACCGCCTTCGCCTTTCATGAGGTCAATGGATCCCTCTTTTATTTTCTGGAGGCGGTAGTATTCCAGGGCAATTTCGTCCGCGAGTTGGACACTTTCGGCTAAGTTGCGCTTCGGTAATTTGGTGAGCAGTAGTTTAGCAAAGGCAAAGAATTTCTCTAGCTCTGTGTCTCGAAATGGCATCAGTTGAGCCAAGAATGAGTAGAGGTTTGTCCAGGTCCGCAAACTCTTCTTGAATTCGTCCTGCTTTTCTTCTTCAAGGGCGCTGTAGCGATCGCAAGCTGGTTCTAGCAAAGCATAGAGTTTGCCTTGGGCTTTCGGGGTCATTTGAGTCTTGGGGTCAAAGTAGACCTTGGCAAAGGTGTTGATCTCTGAGGTTAAATACACCTGATACTGATCCAGTTGTCCTTTGAGATCATAGAGGTGGTTGGGGTCAGGTTCCTCGTTGAGGGTTGTGAGTTCGTAATAGGGCTGGAAGGACTCAAAGATCGTCTCGCGATCATTCACAAAATCCAGCACGAAGGTGTCTTCTTTGCCGGACGCGGTGCGATTGAGTCGGGACAAGGTTTGTACTGCTTTAACTCCTGCTAGGCGCTTATCTACATAGAGGGTATGGAGCAGGGGTTGATCAAAGCCGGTCTGATATTTATCGGCAACGATGAGGATTCTATATTCGTCTTGGTTGAAGATTTTAGGGAGTTCCTTTTCGCCAAAACCTGTGAGCTGAGGTTCGCTAACCCCATCAGGATATTTTGCATCAGGAAAGTCTGGGTCTTTGACTTTGCCGGAAAAAGCGACGAGAATTTTGATCTCTTTTTGGTAGCCTTTTTCTTTGATATAGCGATTAAATTCGTCAAAGTATCGCTTGGCATGGAGCCGGGATGAGGTGGCAACCATTGCTTTTGCTCGCCCACCGATTTTGGTGGCGACCACCTGCCGGAAGTGTTCGATGATAATTTCAGTTTTTTGGGCGAGGTTGTGAGGATGGAGGGAAACAAAGCGGGCGATCGCCTTTGCTGCTTTTTTCTTGTTGAGTTCAGGGTCGTCTTCAATGGCTTTAGACAGTTTGTAGTAAAGCTCATAGGTGACGTAGTTATTCAAGACATCAAGGATAAACCCTTCTTCTATGGCTTGACGCATGGAATACAGATCGAACGGTTCGGGTTTACCGCCGGGTTGCTTGACCTGACCAAAAACGGCGAGGGTTTTGGGTTTTGGGGTAGCGGTGAAGGCAAAGAAGGAAATATTGGCCTGTCGGCCACGGGCTTGGGCAGAGTCATCGGCATATCGATCTGTGAGGCAGTCATTCACATAATCTTCTGCGTCAGATTCCTCAACGGTATCTTGCTGGGAAGCTTCTTCGAGGGAGTTAGCGGATAAGTAAGACCTCTTTCATTTTTTTACTGGCTTCGCCGCCCTGAGAGCTATGGGCTTCGTCAATAATGACGGCATAGCTGCGGTTTGGGAGTTCGCCCACTTTGTCGATCACGTAGGGGAATTTTTGCAGAGTGGTGATGATGATATTGGCGCTGCTGGTGATCGCCTCGGCCAGTTGATTGGAGTCTTTATCGATTTTGATTACGACTCCGGCTTTGTGTTCAAACTGGTAAATGGTGTCTTGGAGCTGGTTATCAAGGACGAGTCGATCTGTGATCACAATAACGCTGTTAAAGATGCGCTGGTCCTGATCGTTATGGAGTCCCGATAGACGATAGGCCAGCCACGCAATAGAGTTGCTTTTGCCAGAACCGGCGGAATGTTGAATTAGATAGTTTTGGCCTGCGCCGTTAGATTTTGCATGGTGGGTGAGTTTTCTGACAGCCTTGAGCTGATGAAAGCGGGGAAAAATCAGCTTTTCTTTTTTGCGGGTGCGTCCTTCAAATTCGTATTCGACCGTTTGCAGGTGGACGAACCGACCGATGATTTCTAGCCAGCTCTCTTTGGCTAAAATCTCTTGCCACAGGTATTCGGTGCGGTAGCTGTCGCTGTTGGGGGGATTACCTTTGCCGTTTTGATAGCCTTTGTTGAAGGGAAGCCAGTAGGTGCGACCGCCATCAATACGGGTGGTCATATAGACTTCTTCATCATCAACCGTGAAATGCACTAAGGCCCGTTTCTTGAAGGCAAACAGTAATTCTTTGTTGTCTCGGGTGGTGTTGTACTGCTTTTTGGCGTTGCTGGTGTTTTGCCCGGTGAACTGGTTTTTGAGTTCGAGGG
>JBAUJD010000416.1:0-8671 GCA_049683515.1 Thermosynechococcaceae cyanobacterium
ACTAAGAGCTGCTGCGGGTCCATTGATTGCCGCTGAGTCAAAATAGCGCTCAGTGTTTTGCCACCGATACCGCTGACAAGTTGAAGCTGATCGGCAGGGGCTATCCAGGCCATCGATAGACTACCAAACTGCTCAATGAGCCTATGGAGCAGAACAGGGCCAACCCCGGCCACTTGGGACCAGGCTAGCCAAAAGGCACGGTCTGTCTCCACGGCTTAAGAGGAAATAGACTTGACGGCTTGGCGGGAAAAGCCTTGTTTTGAGAGTGCTTGCCCCAACTGAAGCTGATTGGCAACGCGATCAACAAACAAGATGCCCGTGAGGTGATCCATCTCATGCTGAATCGCCCGTGCTAATAGCTCGGTGGCTTGAAGCTTCTGGGGGCGACCCTGCTCGTCTTTGTAGGTTACCTCAATGGCTTCTGGGCGGGTGACATCAAGATAAACGCCAGGAATGCTCAGACAGCCTTCTTGGTCCACCGCCACATCATCACTCCATTTACGAATTTGGGGGTTAATCAAAATAAGCGGAGAATTTGCCGCTTCGTCTGGGTCAATATCGACCACAATGACCTGCTTATGAACCGCGACTTGGGGGGCGGCTAAACCAATGCCATCAGCGCTATACATGGTTTGAAGCATCTCTTGGATCAGCTTCCGAATCTCATCATTGACCTGAGAGACACGCTTGGCGGGCTGTCGGAGGACGCGATCGCCCAAAGTATGAATATTGAGGGGCGGCTTTTTGAGCTTGCGCTTATCAAAGATGACTTCAGAAGACATAGATCGTGGGCGAGTAAACAAAGGCAACTGAAACCATTGTACTCAATTGAACTACTCCTTCGTGGGCCAGGGGCACGGTAAGAACCAGGGACACCTCACCAAGGCGCAGTAGAGTGGTATTGATCAATTAATACTGGCCCCTCAAAGAGGCATGTGATGCTGACCTATATTCTCGTGTGGATGATCAGCCTAGGAAGCTTAGGGCTGTACCTGATTGCCTATCTTTTCCCTGAGATACATCGCAAGAATGATTTCATTTGGGGTGGGGTAGGCCTTTTCTATGCGTTGATTTTGGCGGCGAATGCCAAAACAATACCAGGCGGTCTGCTGGTGGGCCAAATCGCTAGCGTTAGTCTGATTTTTGGGCTGGGGCAGCAAATGCTCAGTCAGCGCCAGTTGTTGGTCACCGATGATGTCCCACGTCCTGAGCCGGGGTCGATACGCGATCGCATCCGTACCCTCATCATCCAGCTATGGCATCTCATAGAACCTTGGATCACCCTGGCTATTGATTTTATTCGCAAACGGCTAGAGAAACCCCAAGCGGCACAAATCTCAGAAATTGCAGTGGGTTCCTCAACGGCTGAGGCAAAGGGAACTAGCTTTTTCAATCAGCTCACCCATCCGCTCTCAAATTTATCCAGCAATCTCACCAGCAGGTTTAAGTCTGGAGACAAAAATCGGGAAGCCGTCAATACCGTCTCGGTTCAGGCCAGCACTGCCCCCGACGATGCCCCTGAGGAGACGGCCCCTCAACCCGAATCCACCACCACAGTCGCGGAAGCCCCGACAATTGAAGCCACCGCAACGGTAGTCCCTGAAGTGGTTTCTGAGCAAGAAGAATCGGTTCCAGCCGTGTCGAGTGAAGCCCCTTCTTCAAAGGAGCCAGAGGAGAATGACAAGACTCCAGTACCAGCCCAGCCTGAGAGAATTGAATCGTCTCCTGTCTAAGATGCTATTACTGAAACTGAAGAAGAGCAGCCCGTTGAGGTTACGACTGAGGCACCTATTGTTGACGCAGCAGTACAGGCAACAGAGCCATCTGAGACAGCTTCTGATGTCAGTGCAGCCAGCCCACCTGACCCAGCTCTAGCAGAGAACTCACCGGCAGAGATTCACGCCTCTGAACCCACTCAAAATCAGCCGACTGACCCTCCAGCATCAGGAAATCCCCTGCCTGAAACAGAAGAAACGACAAAATCGATGGTTCAGGAAGCCGAAATCAATTCCCCAAAAAGTGAAGAGGTGATTAAGGGCGGGGATCTGCAGCCAGAAGAGAAACCAAAAGAATGGAATGATCCAGATCCGTTAGCTTAAAAAATTACGATTCAGATAGACTTCAAAGTCCCCCAGCATGGGGGATTTAGGGGGCCAGCGCAAAGCCAAAAAGTTTTTTAGGCCATCTATTCGCTACCGCTGCGCTGAAAGTTCCTTGAAGCTCAGACGAGATCTCGTTGATAATGACGGGTATTGTCATCCATTGCCCAACCTACGCGATCGCACCCATTCACCGTGACCCAAGCCGGCCAATACAAAAAAACCGTTAATCTGCCCCGCACCACCTTTGATATGCGGGCCAATGCTGTTAAGCGCGAACCTGAACTACAGGCTTTTTGGAAAGCCGAGCAGATTTACGAAGACCTCTCCCAAAACAACCCAGGGGAGGTATTCATTCTCCACGACGGCCCCCCCTACGCTAACGGAGATTTACATATTGGTCACGCCCTCAACAAAATTCTTAAAGATACGATCAACAAGTATCAGCTTCTCCAGGGGCGCAAGGTCCGCTACGTTCCGGGCTGGGACTGTCACGGTTTGCCCATTGAATTAAAGGTGCTGCAAAACATCAACCCTGAGCAGCGAGCCAACTTAACCCCCATCAAGCTGCGCTGGAAGGCCCGCGATTTTGCCCGCAAAACCGTTGAGAAGCAGAGCAAAAGCTTTCAGCGTTATGGCGTTTGGGGCGACTGGGAGCATCCCTACCTGACGCTACAGCCTGAATACGAGGCCGCTCAAATCGGCGTCTTTGGTCGCATGGCCCTGAAGGGCTATATCTACCGAGGTTTTAAGCCGGTGTACTGGAGTCCTAGTTCTCAAACAGCCTTGGCTGAGGCTGAGCTGGAATACCCAGAAGGCCATACCTCTCGCAGTATTTATGTGGCCTTTGAGCTAACGAAACTCTCGGAAGCTGCGGCTCCCCTGGCAGAGTATCTGCCAGGCCTGAAGGTCGCCATCTGGACCACGACGCCCTGGACCATTCCGGGCAATCTTGCGGTGAGCTTGAATCCTGACTTGACCTATGCCGTAGTCAAAACGGCTGATGGAGAGCACCTCATTGTTGCCGCAGATTTGGTCGCAACGTTAACCGAGACCTTGGCCGGCAACCTTTCTGTACTGACAACTATCGCGGGGAAAGTCCTAGAACATTCTACCTATCGCCATCCCCTCTTCGACCGCGAGGGGCCACTGGTGATGGGGGATTATGTGACCACTGAGTCGGGGACTGGCTTGGTCCATACCGCCCCTGGTCATGGTCAAGAAGATTATCAAGTTGGTCAACAGTATGGCCTAGCAATGCTGTCGCCAGTGGACGGCAATGGTCAGTTTACGGCTGAGGCCGGTCCCTTTGAGGGGCTAAACGTTCTCAACGGCGGCAATGAAGCGGTAATTGAGGCGCTGAAATCTGCCGGGACGTTACTGAAAGAAGAGGACTACGTTCATAAATATCCCTACGACTGGCGGACAAAGAAGCCGGTGATTCTGAGGGCGACGGAGCAGTGGTTTGCATCTGTTGATGGCTTTAGGCAAGATGTCTTGGATGCGATCGCAACAGTCCAATGGATCCCTGCTCAAGGCGAAAAACGCATCACCTCAATGGTCTCTGAGCGCTCGGACTGGTGTATCTCACGGCAGCGCAACTGGGGGGTGCCGATCCCGGTGTTCTATGACGAAGCCGATGGCGAACCGCTGCTGAACGAAGAAACGATCAATCATATTCAGGCCATCATCGCTGAGAAAGGTTCCGATGCCTGGTGGGAACTCTCCACCGAAGACCTACTGCCAGAAGCCTATCGTAATAACGGCCACAGCTATCGCAAAGGCACCGATACAATGGATGTCTGGTTTGATTCGGGTTCGTCTTGGGCTGCCGTCCTTGACCAGCGAGAGGCGCTGCAAGACCCCGCAGATATCTACCTCGAAGGCTCGGACCAGCATCGCGGTTGGTTCCAGTCCAGCTTGCTCACCAGCGTTGCCAGCCAGGGCTGTGCCCCCTACAAAACAGTCCTCACCCACGGCTTTGTCCTCGATGAACAGGGCCGCAAAATGAGTAAATCCATTGGTAATGTGGTAGACCCGGCCATTGTCATTGAGGGCGGTAAAGATCAAAAGCAGGATCCCCCCTACGGCGCGGATGTTTTGCGTCTGTGGGTCTCGTCTGTGGACTATGCCTCTGATGTGCCGCTGGGGAAAACCATCCTCAAGCAAATGTCAGATGTTTATCGAAAGATCCGTAATACAGCACGGTTCTTGATCGGTAATCTCAATGACTTTGACCCCGCCAAAGATGCGGTGGACTATACCGATCTCTCTGAACTCGATCGCTACATGCTCCATCGCATGACCGAAGTGTTTGCCGAAGTCACCGATGCCTTTGAAACCTTCCAGTTTTTCCGGTTCTTTCAAACCGTTCAGAACTTCTGTGTGGTGGACCTGTCTAACTTCTACCTTGATATTGCCAAAGACCGGCTCTATATCAGCGCCCCCAGCGATACCCGCAGACGGAGCTGTCAGACCGTATTAGCGATCGCCCTCGAAAACCTCGCCCGTGCCATTGCCCCCGTGCTTTCCCACATGGCCGAAGATATCTGGCAGGCGCTGCCCTACGACCAGTCTCACGGCTCTATTTTTGCCGCAGGCTGGGTCAAAACAGAGCCACGGTGGGAAAATCCAGACCTAGCCCAAACCTGGACCCAAATTCGTCAGGTTCGCCAAGAGGTCAACAAAGTTTTAGAAGAAGCCCGATCTGCCAAATCGATTGGCTCATCCCTAGAGGCAAAGGTTCAGCTCTATGTCGCCGATGTCGATTTACGGCAAACGTTAATTGCGCTAAACCCGGTACAGGGGCAACAAACGAATGGCATTGATGAATTGCGCTACTTATTCTTGGCTTCACAGGTAGAACTACTAGATTCACCCGATTTTGCCAAATCGCTACAGTTTTGCCTAAAGTCTGATACCTTGACCGTGGGTGTCAGTTCGGCCCCAGGTGAGAAGTGCGATCGCTGCTGGAACTATTCTGAGCAAGTGGGCACCTCAACTCACCATCCTCTTCTGTGCGAACGCTGTGTGGATGTGATTGAATCATTAGTCACAATAGGGCAGATAGCTCAAGCCGAGGATGGAAGCTGGCAACTCGCCTAACCCCAAACTGGGGCTGTTGCAAACAGAGATGCGATGACGTTCGAGCTAGATATTATCCCTGTTACAGCTAAGCTGTGTCCAGTTTGTGGTGAGACGGGCGATCGCAAGTTTCGCAAGAACTACCTCTGGATTCTGGACTGTCCGAGCTGTGGGCATCGTTTTGCCGAAATTGAGCTAGGCATTGATGACGTTCATCAAATCTATGATGGTCAGTACTTCCAGGGGGACGGGATTGGCTATCTCGACTATCTCTCTGAGGCCAACTTGCTTAGGCGTAAGGGCCAGTACTACGCCAAACAGCTAGAGCGGTATTCCTGGCCTGGGACAGTGCTGGACGTGGGGGCCGCCGCAGGCTTTGTCCTGCACGGGTTAGTGGAGGCGGGCTGGCAAGGGCGAGGCATCGAACCCAACGAACGCATTGCCAGATTTGGTCATGATAAACTGCAGCTCCATATTACCCCCGATACCCTAGAGACCTTTCTTGGGGATGAGAACTATGACCTAGTGATGATGGTTAACGTTCTCTCCCATATCTACGATCTGCAGGCGGCCCTAGAAGTGGCAGAGCGCGTCACCAAACCGGGGGGGCTGTGGCTGATTGAAACCTGGAACCGCCAGAGCTGGACTGCCCGTCTGCGCGGAGAACAATGGCGAGCCTATTGCCCTCCTGCCGAAAAACACTGGTTTTCGCCCCAATTGCTGCGAGAGATTACGGAAGCCTATGGGTTTGAAGAGATCAAGCGAGGGCGCGTTACCCAATGGATCGACATTGCTGCTCTGCGCTCCCTGCTGCGCTATCAGTCCCCTGCTTGGTGTTTTCCATTATATAAATTGCTGAGACTTCTGCCTGGCTCCTGGAGTATTCCCTATTCTGTCAATGACCGCTTTTGGGCGCTCTATCAAAAGAAGTCTGAAGAGAATGACAGCCCCATTTTCTTCTGAACGCTGCTGCCATCAGCCCTAGGCTATCGATCTCGAGGTCAGCCCCTTACAGCCCTTCACTCTTTGCCTTTTCGGCGCGGAGGGGGACTAAGATGCCCTCCGTGGTGAATCCTAATCGCATGGACTCTTGAGGCTCAATCACTTGGCCCGTCACGGCACAATGCTGTTTCTGGTGAGACACTGCCGCAAAACTCGCGCTAATCTGGCTGGGCGAGAGCAGCTCAGTATACTCCCCTGATTTTTGCTGCACATAGGTCCAGAGCACATCTCGAATTAAGGTTTGATAGCCTTGGCTCCCGGCTAATGTCTTGAGGCGCTCCTTCAGCTCACGCTCTAGCCGGATGCTGGTGACCTGCATCTCTGTGGTGGACATTGAATGAATGCTAGGCACGATCGTTATTCCTTGAGTGACTGAGGGAGCTATACTACGATTGTAGTATGTCAAGATTCAGTTGTCTGCAGACGTGACTCAGGCAGGTCTGAAGCAGGACGTTAGGCTCTATTCGGCAGCTATTTTTTATGTCCTACTCCCTTCTCAGTCGATTTCGTGGCGCACTGATCGGCTCAATGGTCAGTGAGGGATTATCGCTCTCAAACGTCTCTGCACAAGCTAAAGAGGTCTTGTGTGGGGATGAGATCGCAACATCAGCCCAGTCCTTAATCTCCCCTGGAGCAGCAGCCTCTACCGCAGTGTCAGCCACTAGGCAAGAGCTGCATCAGGCGCTGGCATCCATCATCCCCATCGCGCTTTACGGCCATGACAACCCGCAATCCCTTGGGCAGATGATTACGGACACGACGCCTCAACCCCTGCAAGCTGCAGCCCTCGTCATTGCCAATATCATTACCGCTGCCCTAACTCACCCTAGCCCGCCCTTTAATCCATTGCCAGCGCTGATTCAACAGGTAACCGATGAATCGCTATGCCAATCGCTCCAACAGCTTGAAGGATTGCTAAACCATCGTGAGTCTCTTGCGATCTCACTTCAAACGCTGGGCGACCCCAGACGGAGGGAGGTCTCAATTGCACTAGCGCTCTACTGCTGGCTCAGCACACCGGAACAATTTCAGCTCAGCGTTCTGCGTGCCCACCGCATTCCTCATGTCTCCCCCCTAACCTTAAGCCTGACCGGGGCTTTTTCGGGTGCACTTAATGGTCAAGCCGCGATGCCGCTGCCTTGGCTCCAGTCCACTGTCGCATCTCGGAGCAACATCGAGTCGATGGAAAAACTGGCCGATCAGCTTTTAGCGACTTGGTCAGGGTGTTACCACAGCGATCCGGTTACAGCCGATACGATGAAGGCCGTGGCCGTTTCTGCGCCGGGCCTCCTTCGCCCTCGATAGCAGCCAGTCTCTCAAGCCAAAGAAAACTGATGAGCCACTTCCTCCCACCCTAAGCCTTCGCGAATCACGGTGGGTTCAGACCCGCACAAATCCAAAATCGTAGAGCATAGCTCAGCAGGCTCTTGACCGTTATCGACAATCAAATCAACGTGTTTATCGAAACAGTCAAACAACTCCGCCTGCGACACCTCCTGGAAGGCATTGGAAAGTCCTCCTAGGGCTTCTGGCAAGTGCGCTGAAGTCGAAATCACAGGGGTCTCTAGAGCCGACAGAATGGCCTGACACACCGGATGATCCGGCACTCGAATCCCGGTGGTCTTGCGCTTAGGATTCTGCACAAGCTTGGGGACCAGCTTGGTAGCGGGCAAAATAAATGTATACGGACCCGGCACCAGCCGCCGCATAATCCGATAAGCCGGATCCTGGACGTAGGCATATTGGGCAATATTCGACAGAGACGAACACAAAAACGTTAGCGGCTTGTCGTTCGAAAGCTGCTTGAGGTTCCGCACGCGCTGCAGCGCCGCCTTAGAATTAAGATCGCAGCCAATCGCATAGACCGTATCGGTGGGATAGAGCATCACCGCCCCCGATCGCAACGCCTCCCGAATTTGGTCAATGGTGCGCGGTTGCGGGTCGTCTGGATGCACCGTATAAATCTGAGCCATTGCCCCTCACTTAGCCTCAACTGTATGCCCAAGTTAGCTTACCTTGATTGCCCGACCGGGATCGCAGGCAATATGTGCCTGGGTGCCCTCATTGATGCCGGTGTCCCCCCCGCCTATTTAGAAGACCAATTGGCTCTACTTGGGATTAAGCAGGAGTATCAGTTGCGAGTTGAGTCTATTAACCACCAAGGTCAGCAGGCCACACAGGTTCGCGTGGATCTCACCGCAGGCAATGCCTCCGTCAATAATAATCCCACAGAGAATAAACACCATCAACAGAACCATCGGCATTTGCCCGCCATTGAGCACTTAATTCAATCCGCTAATTTGCCTGAACGCCCTACCCAGCGGAGTTTAGACGTTTTTCGCGCCCTTGCGATCGCCGAAGGCTCTGTCCACGGCATCCCGCCCGAAAAAGTACACTTTCACGAAGTTGGGGCCACTGACGCCATTGTCGATATCGTCGGCACCTGCCTAGGGCTAGACTGGCTGGGCATTGATCAACTCTATTGT
>JBAUJD010000417.1:0-5223 GCA_049683515.1 Thermosynechococcaceae cyanobacterium
GTTTAACAAGCTGCCCTGGCGAGACTTGAGTGGACAGGCTGGTGAAGTCTACGATATCGGCAAAAAGAATGGTGGCCTCTTGGCAGCGAGATGCGATCGCAACCGTCTTCTCCCCAACCTTATCCAAGATCCAACCAACCTGCCCCATCTCATCGGCACCATTCAAGGTAACTGTCTCCAGGTTGCTCCCCAACTCCCTCAACGCTGTGTTGATCTTCTCATCCTCGATCCGCCCTATAACCTCACCAAAAACTTCAACGGCAAGACCTTTCCTAAACGCTCTGTTGAAGACTACTCCGCTTGGCTCGATCAGGTCATCGTGGCGCTGCTGCCCCTACTCAAGCCCACCGCCAGCGTTTATATCTGCGGTGACTGGCTCTCTTCAGCCTCTATTTTCACCGTTGCCTCCCAACACCTCACAATTCGCAACCGCATCACCTGGGAGCGCGAAAAAGGTAGAGGAGCCAAAACCAACTGGAAAAACGCCAGCGAAGATATCTGGTTTTGCACCGTATCGAATCACTACACCTTTAACCCCGACACCGTAAAGGTGAGACGCCGCGTGATTGCTCCCTATCGTGACGCCAACGGTGATCCCAAAGATTGGCAAACGACCACCACCGGAAACTTTCGCAATACCCATCCCTCCAACTTCTGGAGCGATATCACCATTCCCTTTTGGTCAATGCCCGAAAATACAGACCACCCGACTCAAAAAAGTGAAAAATTAATCGCCAAACTACTCCTAGCCAGCAGCAACCCTGGCGACTTAGTCCTTGATCCATTTCTAGGCAGCGGCACAACCTCGGTCGTCGCCAAAAAATTAGGCCGTCAATACCTTGGGATTGAACAAGACGAAGACTATTGTCTAATGGCAGAGCGTCGCTTAGAGCTAGTAGCGTCTAACCCCACCATTCAGGGTTTTACCGACGGTATCTTCTGGGAACGCAACACAGCACCGCAAACACCGTAAAAGTATGATCTAAGCTAATAATGGAATCGACACTGTGCGATGAGTAAGGATTCATCCTGAATCTTATAGATGATTCGGTGTTCGTCATTAATGCGGCGCGACCAATAGCCCGAAAGTCCATGCTTGAGCGGTTCAGGTTTACCCACGCCTTCAAAAGGACTGCGAGCAATAGACAGGATCAAGTTATTAATCCGCTTCAAGAGTTGGTTGTCTTTTTTTTTGCCAGTACAAATAATCATCCCAAGCTGCTTCAGAAAATATAATTTTCAATCTAACAGCTCCCTAACGATGCCATTCCCCGCCTCCAGCTCGGCAATTGCATCTAGCAAACGCTGTGCATTCTTGGGAGTTCGCAACAGGTAAGACGTTTCTTCCAGCGCCTTGTAATCCTCCAAAGACATCATGACAACCGACTGGCGATTGCTACGGGTGACGATAATGGCCTCATGATCGTCACAGACCCGATCCATTGTCTTAGCCAGATTTTGCCGAGCAGCGGTGTAAGGAATAGCATCCATGAGGCAACCCTATTTTCCCGTACAGTATCTTGTACACTTTAATGCACATTTTGATGCACGGCCTCGTTTGACTGAGGTATTGCATCATCCTCTTCCTTCGTAAAGAGGAGCAAGGCTTCTCTTCGGAGTCTCCAGCTCGGCAGTCGCTGAAGAGTGATTCAGTATTCCCTGATATTTGCGATGACTAAAACCCTCTAGAGATAGTCCTGATCGAAGGAATCAAAAAAAGTTGTAGACAGACTCTCAAAACTCCTTTATGATGGTTGACTGTTGCCGGAAACGGATACTGAATTGATTTATTGATTCAAGTCCTGGTATGAACGAAGGCGAGAAACAAGCCGAGTTCAAGCTTTAGCACTGTCAAACGCCTTATCTTGCTTCCAGTGAAATAGGAAGCAAAGCTTAGTGAGTCTGATTTAAAGAAGCAAAGCCGAACGCAATAGCTAGTTGAGGCGAGCGCCAACTGCTCGTGTCGATAGCAAAATGCCGTGATGGGAGACGATTGCCGTGTCCGTTGGAATCTTAGGGACAAAGCTGGGGATGACCCAGGTTTTTGATGAAGAAGGTCGGTCTATTCCGGTCACTGTTGTGCAGGCTGGTCCCTGCGCGGTGACTCAGGTGAAGACCAAGGAAACTGACGGCTATACCGCAGTCCAGGTTGCCTATGGCGAGATTCGCGAAAAGCTTGTAAACAAGCCCACGTTGGGACACCTCAAGAAGTCGGGCACCTCCCCAATGCGTCACCTGAAAGAGTATCGACTCAAAGATTCAGGTGAATTTGAACTGGGCCAAGCGATTACCGCAGAGCAGTTCACCGAGGGACAGCTTATTGATGTGACCGGTACCTCTATTGGTCGCGGTTTCGCAGGCTATCAGAAGCGCCACAATTTCAAAAGAGGGCCGATGAGCCACGGTTCTAAAAATCACCGCCAGCCCGGTTCGACCGGAGCAGGTACCACTCCTGGACGTATCTATCCCGGCAAAAAGATGGCAGGACGCATGGGTGGCATTACCGTCACAATCCGAAAGCTCACTGTGGTAAAAGTCGATGCCGAGCGCAACGTCATGCTGATCAAAGGCGCGGTGCCCGGTAAGGCCGGTACGCTGCTCAATATCCGACCCGCTACGATTGTCGGTCAGTCCTAAGTATTGAGAACATCTTTTTAGAGAGTGGTTATGGTTAACTGTGTCGTTCAAAATTGGGAAGGCAAAGAGTCAGGGGAAGCCTCCGTTGACTTGAAAATTGCCCGTGAAGAAAACACAGCCCACATTGTTCACCGTGCTTTACGTCGCCAGATGTCAAACGCCCGTCAGGGAACAGCTGCGAGTAAAACTCGCGGCGAAGTTCGCGGGGGTGGCCGCAAGCCTTGGCGTCAAAAAGGTACCGGTCGCGCCCGTGCCGGTTCAATCCGATCGCCGTTATGGCGGGGTGGTGGCGTCACCTTTGGACCTAGTCCCCGTGACTACTCGGTCAAAATGAACCGCAAAGAGCGGCGCTTAGCTTTAACCACCGCCTTCAGCAGTCGTGCCGAAGATATGGTTGTCGTTAAAAACTTCGCCGATAAACTTCCGCGCCCCAAAACAAAAGAATTGACGGCGGCCTTTGGTCGTTGGGGTATTGAACCTGATTCTAAAATTCTGCTGATTGTGGCCGATAAGCAAGAGAATGTTTATCTATCTGCCCGGAATATTCCAGATGTCAAGCTGATTCTCGCTACGAATCTCAATGTCTACGATTTGCTCGCGGCAGATCGGATTGTAGCGACAGACGATGCGATCGCAAAAATCCAGGAGGTCTACAGTGACTAAATTTACCCCAACTGCCTTAGCCGACATTGTATATCGGCCCATCGTCACAGAGAAAGCCACGCTCCTGCTAGAGAATAACCAGTACACCTTTGATGTAGACCCCAGAGCCAACAAGCCCCAAATCAGGGAAGCCATTGAGTCTCTCTTTGAAGTCAAAGTCACCGGCATTAGCACCCAACAGCTTCCCAAGAAGAAGAAGCGCATGGGACGTTTTGTGGGCCATAAAGCTCAATACAAACGAGCTGTGGTCACCCTGGCGGCAGGCGACACCATCACCCTATTTCCTGAAGTTTAGCCCCTGCGCTGAACTGACCTGAAACCGTTAAGAGCTTATCGTTATGGGCATTCGATCCTACCGACCCTACACCGCCGGTTCCCGGCAAAAGACATCCTCAGACTTTGCGGAGATTACCCGCGATCGCCCTGAAAAATCCCTTGTCGGGGTCAGCCACCGCAAAAAAGGGAGAAATAACCGGGGTGTCATTACCAGCCGACGAAGAGGCGGTGGTCATAAAAGACGGTATCGAATCATCGATTTGTATCGTAATAAACACGGAATCCCCGGCAAAGTCGCCACCGTTGAGTACGATCCCAATCGCAACGCTCGCATTGCCCTCATCAACTACCAAGACGGAGAAAAACGCTACATTCTCCATCCTCGTGGTTTGGAAGTAGGTGCGGAGGTGATTTCCGGTCCAGACTCCCCTATAGAAATCGGCAACGCCCTACCGCTCGCTAATATCCCGCTGGGTACAGAAGTACACAACGTAGAGTTGGTCGCAGGCAAGGGCGGTCAGGTCGTTCGATCCGCTGGCGCTTTAGCTCAAGTGGTGGCAAAAGAGGGCGACATGGTCACCTTGAAGCTGCCATCGACAGAAGTGCGCATGTTCCGAAAAGAGTGCTACGCCACCATCGGTCAAGTGGGCAACGTCGAAGCAAACAATATCACTCTCGGCAAAGCCGGTCGTAACCGCTGGAAAGCGCGTCGCCCCAAGGTTAGAGGTTCGGTCATGAACCCCTGTGATCACCCCCACGGTGGTGGTGAGGGTCGAGCGCCTATCGGTCGTGCTGGCCCTGTTACCCCCTGGGGTAAGCCCACCTTGGGTTATAAGACCCGGAAGAAGAACAAGGGCAGTAACGCTCTCATCGTTCGCCGCCGTCGTCGGACCTCCAAGCGGAGTCGAGGTGGACGATCTTCCTAACGCTTTACACCTTGGGTTTTTGACTTTTCTCGATTTACAGCCACCGATAAGGTTTCACGCTTATGCCCCGCTCCCTTAAAAAAGGCCCCTTTGTTGCCGACCATCTCATGAGCAAGATTGAAGCGCTCAATGCCAAGGGTGACAAACAAGTCATCAAAACTTGGTCTCGGGCCTCCACGATTTTGCCCCAGATGATTGGACACACCATCGGCGTTCACAACGGACGTCAACATGTGCCGGTTTACGTGACTGAGCAAATGGTAGGCCACAAGCTCGGAGAATTTGCTCCGACTCGCACCTTCCGCAGCCACTCTAAGAGCGATAAAAAGGCTCGCATGTAAGGAATATACCCATGTCAAACCAGTTAAAAGAGATTAATGGGGCGTTCGCCACCGCCAAATATATCCGTATGTCACCCCGAAAGGTGCGTCGTGTTTTGGATCAAATTCGCGGGCAGAGCTATCGAGAGGCTTTGATCTTGCTTGAATTCATGCCGTATCGGGCCTGCGATCCGATCCTCAAAGCGCTGCGGTCTGCGGTTGCTAATGCTGAGCACAATCAGGGTATGGATCCTAGCACATTGTTCGTGAGTCATGCCTATGCTGATCAAGGGCCAAGCCTGAAGCGTTTTCGCCCCCGAGCGCAGGGTCGAGCTTTCCAAATTCGGAAGCCCACCTGCCACATTACCATTGCCGTTAGCGCAGCCGAATAAGAGAGCGAC
>JBAUJD010000418.1:0-3800 GCA_049683515.1 Thermosynechococcaceae cyanobacterium
AAGAATCCATAATGGGCAGGTAGAGAATCAGCCGCCCAGGGGTGCGATCGCCCAGCTTATCAATAAGCTGATCACCAACAGAATCTTGAGCAATGTAGCCTGCCATCCAAGGCCATACAAAGGGGCCGTACTCTGTTGCTTTGTGTGGTAGACGTTCTAAAAATGCTTCCAACGCCTCGAATAATCGATGTTCTGCGTTCAGTTCATCAGAGGTATAGCGCAGTGCCCAAAACGCCTGAACCGCAACCCCTAGTTCTGGATCGGCGAGGGCCGGAACAATAGCAGCTTGAGCCTCTGGAATAGCTAACTGACGCAGCAGATAAGCCGCCACGAAACGAACTTCAGCTCGTTCATGCTTTAAGAGGGTGACGGCGGGTGCGATCGCACTTTCTATTGCTTCAAACCCCAGAAGCCACAGAGCCAAATAAGTCTGATGAGGATCATCACCGCTAAGCGCCAGTTCTCGCTGTTCAGGATTCTCAAACAAGTTTAAAAGCTGCTCTAAACTCTTTTGCACCCACCGCCGCTGCTCAACATCCCAGTGCAGTCCTAACCAGACATCCGCCGCCCGAATCGTGGCGCTAAAGCGCACTAGGTTCTGCTCTAAAATGACCCGCAACATTCGTTTAAAGGCTTGAGGATGGGCCTCGTCAATGGTTTCTAAAATGACCTGCCGCAAGCCTTCTTGTCGCTGCGCGGCCACCAGCATATTTTCAATGAGCTGCCACCCTTCGGTGCGTTCCGCCACCAGTAGTGCTCGGACCACATGACGCCCCATTGCGCCAATCTCGTGCTCGCTTCGGGCTGAATCGCAAAGAACCTCAAAAACGGCTTCCCCAACGTCATCGCCCTGATTAATGGCGGCAGCAAACACAAAACCTAAGTCATCCGCACCGTAGCTAAGATAAGCAGCCCAGGCGGCGTACCAATCAAGGGGCTGCTCGTATCCCTCCGTGATTCTCACTAGAGCATTGAGTAAGTTGCGCCGTGCGTCGTGGTGGTGTTCGGGGTTTGCAGAGCGAAAGGCCCGTCGATAATAACCTCGCTGGCAGGGGAGAGTCGTCAGTAGGTCATAGGCTTGGTGAACAGTGCTCCCAATCTGAGGAAAGAGGGCGTTGAAGAGTTGCGATCGCGCCTCCAAGGGCAGCCGACTGATGCCCTGAATGTCTGCTTCTACTTCTTCGTAGGGTTTGTTATCAAACCCCAGCACCGTCAGCCCCAATGCATGAAGAGACTGAGGCAGCGACTCAAGATCTTGCCGCCGTCGTGCTTCCCAGTCTTTAACCTGAAAGCCTTCCAGCCGTTCCCTGGCAATTTCACGTTTAAGCATGTTAGCCCCCTACCAGTGCCACAAGTCTTAGAAAAGTCAGCCGACTGTCAGGCCGCAGATGAACTGCCGCGTCTAACGCTTCTTGCTGAATGTCGTCTAGAAATACGTAGTAGAGGCCGTCGATAAAGCCCATGATGGCCGTGTCAATCGCATCGTTGAGATTAATGACTTGGTTGAAGTTGCGATCTCCCAATGTCACCCTCCCCTGAAGCAACCCCGCCTCTATCTCTGGCTTGCTCAATATTTTCTGTAACCGCTGTTCTTCCTGACGACCCTGAAAGGCCTTCACCTCTGCCTGTACCACGCAAATAATGAGTTCCCTGAGCGTTAAAGATGCACCCTGAGCCTCAAGAACTGGCGGTAGGGGCACCGACCAATCGCTAAACACTGGGCGGCGGCGTCCGGCGACCTTGCCATCAACGATTATTGTGCTGAGCATTGAATATCAATCAGAATCGCAATAGTTCATTTGAACTATACTTCAGCGAAGCAAGTCCTGTCATCCGTATACCGAGTGATTTTTGAGCACAGCTCACGGCATAACTCTAAGCTGCGCAAAGTATGCTTTATAAGCAATCAGAAGTGAGCTGATGCGGGTCTGGTGTGAGCTAAATTTTAAGCTAGATAGAATCAGAGCATGGATTTCATTCATGCCCTCAATTACCCGTGATAGGGAAAGCTGAGTGATAAGGCCATCAGTAAGCTTAAATTCAGCATTTTATTCATTAGTTTTACTTATTATTTAATTTTTATAACTTTCTTCGCACTAGTGCTCACTCCATTACTTATTCTAATCGAAGGTAGCTTTTGATTATCTAGGGGAGACTCTCGGCTCTCTATCAATGCTGCATTGAAACGAATCTGCCCCCATTGACAAATAGAGGCGGAATTTGAAAAGTACTTATGTCCTAGTTTGATGATCAGTTCATGTTCAATGACTTGCATCTAGCTTAATTCATATTCAAAATGGACCATTGCCAATTCTAGTGATAGATACAGCTCTCTAAAGCTATAAATACAGAACCCTATTAGGTGATCATCAACTTTGTTGTCCTCTTAAGAAGGTGAAGGTGTGAAATTCTATAGGTCTTTTTCAGTCATCGTCATCGTTGTCGTAATTTGGTTTACTCTATGTCTCGGATTTCCTGAAGTATTGGCGGTTGAGGGCAATCAGTTTCATTCTGACATTAGCCAAGTTCAGAGATATGCCACAAAATTAACGCCATTGCGAATTGAGATTCTTAAGCTTAAGCCTCTGATCGAGCGTGGAAGCTGGAGTGAAGTAAAATCACTTATTCGGGGTCCTCTAGGCGAATTCACAATGCGTTTGAGTTTTCTGGAAGGGGCTTTCCCTCTGTCAGAACGCACCAAGGTCAGCAGAATAACAAACAATTTATCAGACTACTTAATCCAGATTGACTCGTCCGCTAACGTCGGCAATATTCAACAGTCGCTTGAGACGTTTCAAGCTCTAACAAATGAACTTGATGGACTTCTCCATTTGGCTGGTATTAGTGATTTATCCAATTCTCAGGATTCTTTTGCTACAGCTTCTCAACAGGAAAGACAAACCAAGACAAACTCTAAGAAGACACAATATCCTTCACAAGATATCTTACCAAAGATATCCGTAGAGGAACGGATAGATCCTAGCTTAGATCCAAACCTGAAAAATTCTCGCTCTGTTATGATAAAAGATGCGAGTCAGCTTGGTAAATCAAGATATTATTCACTGACTGAACGTCGTAACATTGGTAAAAACAAAATGTCACCAGATCTTACCTTTATCGCGTTAATTTTTTTGATCCCTTTAACTATTTACTTACAAATTCGTTATCAAGAAAAAGACAAAGAATCTCAAGCTAAAGTTGCCGACCTTGAAAGAGAGATTGAAGCCCTAACCCAAGATAAAGCAGAGCTGGGTGGTTCAGTGGAAAAAATACAGGGTCGGCTCGTAGAAATGTTCATGCATTTAGAGGAAACTAAGCCTCTCGCTAGATTTCGCCAAAAGCGGGCTGTCACGATAGAAGAGCAAGAGCAGTTGATTCAAGAGAATGACTCCTTTGTCCAAGCATTATTGAAGCAAGCCCAAGCCCAAATTGCACCCGAAGATCAAGATCATTCTAATGAGGTGTAGCAAGAGATGCGATTTAACTGAGGGGTCAAGGCTGAAATCTCTAACCCTGCTCTCTGAGCTGCTAATACCCCTATTGCCTCTAAATACGATCGCACCTTAATAGCCTCAATCCCCAAAGCCTCTGGCGTCACCTGAAGCGCGGTGGGGTTGTCCACCGCAATAATGCGAGTTGAGGTTTGACTCAGGCTCAAAACCGCACTCCCCCCACAAGCCGTCTCCGGTACCACGATCGCATCTAATTCATCCGCCCACAGATCCGTGGAAGTCCTGCGCTGTTGCACAAACTGCGGCGCACGGCTTAACCCCACCAGTACCGACGGCAAAAACGTATAC
>JBAUJD010000419.1:0-3307 GCA_049683515.1 Thermosynechococcaceae cyanobacterium
AAGTATAACAAAAAACGCCGCAGCAGCTCCGGCCCCTTGCCCCAGTAGTAGTTGTATTGGGCGCTGGTAGAGACGGTGGGCACCAGCTCTTCAAATTTTTCGCGCGTAATGGGCACTAGCATCTTGCCTGATCCATCGCTCAACTCGCTGCAATCTTAGAGATTCTACTCTAACAGCCACCAGCCCAGAATTCCTGAGATCGCAGCGATCCCCAATTGTCACGAAAGCGTGACAAAGCGATCCCCTGACACCCCGTCTTTTCATTGATCGCCTTAAATGCAATTGGTTCAGGGGTTGACGGAAGGGGATCAGGTGAGACATATTTTGTTACATAAGCGATCCCACTGAGTATTTAGGCTTACTCCATTGGATTGGCCCAGTTAATAGCAGTATTTATGTAAAAGAGGTTCTCGTGATCATGGCTCAGGAAAATTTGCCTTTAGAACAAATGACCTTGCGTCAGCTTCGCCGCGTTGCTAGCCAGTACGGCGTCTCTCGCTACAGCCGCATGCGTAAGGAACAGCTTTTAGAGTCCATCC
This sequence comes from Thermosynechococcaceae cyanobacterium, assembly GCA_049683515.1. Classification (GTDB taxonomy): domain Bacteria; phylum Cyanobacteriota; class Cyanobacteriia; order Thermosynechococcales; family Thermosynechococcaceae; genus RCC1774. The sequence goes on from JBAUJD010000419.1 coordinate 540, forward strand.
AAAAGGCTCAGCAAACCTCTTCTCCGTCACGACAGGGCCACTACGCTGAAGAATCCGCTCAAATGCCTGCTCAAGAGCAGGTAGAAGCGGCCAAATTTGACCTCGGCTCTGAAAGCCTGCAGGACTTGACACTGGCCTCTGTGGATGAAGAAATGGGTGAGCTGCCCGAAGGATATGGCGAGACTCGCGTTGTTCTGATGCCTCGCGATCCCCAGTGGGCCTATGCCTATTGGGATATACCGAATGATCACAAGATGGAATTACGCAGTCAGGGTGGACAGCAGTTGGCCCTTCGTCTCTATGACTCGACCGATATCAACCTTCAAACTCAAGCGCCCCATAGTGTTCAAGAGTTTCCCTGTGATGAGATGGCCCGTGAGTGGTATTTGCCGATTCCGGTGAGCGATCGCGATTACATTGCCGAAATTGGCTACCGCTGTGCCGATGGCCGCTGGTTGATTCTGGCACGCTCTTTGCCGGTCCATGTGCCACCGACCTATCCCTCTGATTGGGTTGACGATCAGTTCGTCACCGTTGACTGGGATCAAGAGCTACGCGGCCAGCAGATTGCCACCCTGATCCCGCCAGAACGTAAAGTGGTTACCCAGGCCAACGGCAACGCCATCTACGAGCAGATCTTTGACATGGCAGCCAGCTCTGAAGCGATGCGGGTTGCCGGTTCTCTCTACGGCTCTATGCAGCAGGCGGCGGGGCCAACAGCACCGCCGGTTCACGAAGATGTGCTCAGCTCCTATGTGTTCCCGTCTGGTATGGGCATGTGGGCGACGCCGACCGCCTCTGGTGCTGGCATGATGAGTCTGAATATGTCTGGTGTCGGGATGGGGGCTTGGTCTGCGTCTGCGGCCCCCGTTCGTCCCCGTCAGTTCTGGCTGGTCGCAGATGCTGAATTGATTGTTTACGGCGCCACTGAACCTGATGCCACGGTGACCATTGGTGGTACTCCTATTCAGTTGAGTCCTGACGGTACCTTCCGGTATCAAATGTCCTTCCAGGATGGTTTGATTGACTACCCCATCTTGGCCGTGGCTGCTGATGGTGAGCAAAACCGTTCCATTCATATGAAGTTCACCCGTGAGACCCCTCATCGGCACACAAACACTAAGGAAGCCGCCCTGCTGGAGTGGTTGGTGTAACGCCTAGCGCCTAGCTTCCAGAATAAAAAAGCCGCAGGAAACATCTGCGGCTTTTTTATGGGTTTAAGAGTTTTTGCTGTCGCCAAGCAGTGATCTCTTGTACCAGCCACTGCCCTTCTTCTGGGGATAACCTCTCAACGAGGGGCATATTGCTCATCTCAGTCTTCTGAGTCGAGGTCACTATCACGGTTGTATCGGCAGGGCCATAGGCCAAAACGTCAAAGCGACTCAACGACTCTAGAGGGCAGCGAAACTGATGATAGGTGATTCCCCAGAGCTGTCGCTGGACCCATACGGCATCGGTGGTCACGGTTAACTGGGTTGACCCCAAAAAGCGTTTTAGAAGCGTAAGCACCATTAAGAGGGCCACTCCACCGAGAACGGACAGCAGTAAACCAGACCCCATCCCCACAAAGTCAGCGGTTCGGACAGACAGCAGCAGACTCTGCAGCCCTAATGGCAGTAGCACCAAAATCAAGCCACCGGCCACCAGACCCAAGAGAGTCAATTCTAGCCACGCCATTGTCTTAAGCGTAATCAAGGGAGGAATCGATACCTTGAGGGAATCGTCTGTGGGCTGTAGCAGAATGCGGGATTGGGGTGGCTCCAATACCGGCAGAGCGATAGGGGCTTTGAGGGCCGTGAGCGCCTGCTGTGCAGATTGAAAGCGATCTGCTAATGCCGGAGCCGTCATTTGGGTGAGCCAAGTGGTGAGCTGGGGGGTGGCTTGGATGCGATCGCAAAAATCAAGCTGCAGATCAGCCTGGACCATCTCGGCGGGTGATATCCCTGCCAGCAGATGAATGAGAGTCGCCCCTAACGCATAAAGATCAGAGGCAGGTGCCGCCTGACCTCCGAACTGTTCTATGGGGGTATAGCCATAGGTACCCACCACCGTAAATGACTGTCCCTCAGGTCGAGGGCGATCTTGAACCGCACCAAAATCAATCAGATACACCTGTCGCTTGGGCGTCAAAATCAAATTGCTGGGCTTAATATCTCGATGGAGCACCAGCGGGCTGCAGCCATGCAGGTAGATCAAGATCTCTAAAACCTGCTCTGCAATCGATCGAACAGCCCCCTCCGAGAACCTGCGCCCCTGATTGAGCAGAGTTTGCAAAGACTCACCAGGGATATAGGTTTCCACAAACCCCATCCACTCTTCTGGCTGGTCCAGATGAAAAGAATCACCACATCGCGGAATGCGGGGATGATCTAACTGCCGCAGTACCTGAACCTCACGCTCAAACAATCTCAGATCGGCCCACTGACTGCGCCCCCCGAACTGCAGAAATTTCAAGACCACGAGAGCAGAAGCATCATTCCCCATTAAATCCTTGGCTAGCCACGTTTGCCGAGGTTTGCGATCAGAGATTGGGTGGCTATCGTCTAAAAGCCGACACAGCTCATAGCGCTCTTGTAAAACCTGACCAACGGCAAACACAGCTCTCGCCTCACTGGGGTGATCTTGTTCAATTATCTAGGCCACTGGCAAAGAGGTGTCAATCTTGCTATCCAGCACTGAATAAAATTTGTACACTAGGGTTAAAGCAACCTCTTGAATGGAAGCTGTCAGGTACGATAACAAGGGCGCTTTTATAATCACTTCTTTCT
>JBAUJD010000420.1:0-2836 GCA_049683515.1 Thermosynechococcaceae cyanobacterium
CGAGCAGTTGAGGATAATCAAGACGTATCTATTTGATTTTGATCTGACGGACTAAAGCGGTGAGGGGCGATCGCAAATCTCCCAAAGACGTATCCAACAGTGCCCGAAACCGACGGTCTGCCCCTTCTGAGCGGGTGGCATTGGCTAACCCGTGGCAGCTATAGCCAAAGTTACGCTGCTCTTCTCGAATGGTTTGGGGATAATAAAACGAGAGGCATGCTACTAAAATCCAGATATCTTGCAGATATTGGGGCAATTCTGGGATGTAGGACAACACCATTGAGTAGGTATTGCGGAGATGCCGCTCTTCGCCAGAGAGCGTCCGCTTAAAGACCGCCTTTGCGCCGTTGTCGTCCTTGAAGAGTCGATGGAGATTTTCAAGAAATTGAGTCTGCCGTTCCAGCCGAGGAGCTTGGGTGGGTGTCATGGGTTGTTCCTGTAGAAAGAATTAGGCTGCTTTTTTAGATTTTTTAGCTTGTCCGGTATCTTCGCCACGGAGTTTGCGAAGCTGATAGTCAAGCGATCGCAACGCCACTGCCCGTGCTTGGTAATCACGAATAGATGCAATTGATTTCGTAAAAGCTTGCTTTGCAGCAGCTTGAACCGTCTTTTGCCACTCCGGTAAAACCTGGTTTCCGTAAGTCGTCCCATTGCCATCTATGGTTTTATCAGCAGCGAGACTGACAAGAAGCGGCTGAAATTCTCGATCAAGGGCTGACCAATAACGCGACTCACCATTGAGGCTTTTAGCAAAACTACCCGCATCAGGATGGTTGAGAGCTTTAGCTAAAGCATGATAGGGGCTACCCTTAAACGAGCGAAAGACTTGCTGATGTTCTTCTGCGACTCGCAGGGCATCCACTAATGCCTCCCACAGGGGGCGTTCCTTGACATAGGCAATGGGGGCCGAAAACTGCTCACTTGTCCACCCCAAGGGCTTCGCATTATCAACGGTTAAACCCAAAACCTGTAGCTTCAGTCTGTCGTCAATCAAATCCTCGTCCTGCAGATTTGCCAGCCATTCGATTATTCTTGGACAATTACTCGCATCTGAAGATTGCAAAAAAGCGGCTGAATCCCGCCAGAGTGAACGACTTAAATTCAGCCGTACCGTGAATAGTCCCTTCTTGTTTTTGACGTAAGCGATTCCACATTCCCATTGGGTGGGCGAGGTGTCTTTAGGAAGGCGATCGCCTGCATGAAACGCAACCTTCACGGCCCGACCGTTCTCGCAAAACAGCTTTACCCGACGCCATTGAAAGGTAAGGTAGTCAATGTAGCCTGCGGGAATTCGTTCACGGGCAGGTTTATGCTCTTGCTCCCAGGCCGGTAGATCCTCACCGTTGACAACGCTGGGCATATTTTGCTGAGGGTTGTAGTGCATCAGGTTAAGTAACAGCGTTTCCTGTAAGGTCTTGCCCCGTACAAGCACATTGGCAGCATCCATTGTCGGAATCACCCCTGCAGAAATAGAAGAGCCGGTTTTGCGCCCACCCACATCAAACAGATGCAGCCGCAGGACTAACCTTGCCGCAGCCTCAATGGGGAGTGTGGCCCCACTCCACTGGTGTTCATGACAAAAGACGGTGCTGGTATTGTTGCCGTGAACGACGTAAGCCTGATAGATTTCAGCCGCCATGTCAGCGGTTAGAGCGGCATCCTGCATAAAGGGTCGCTCAGGGTGCAGTAGGTCAAAACGGTCTTGGTTTTGGTGGAGGTAGGCGATCGCCTTCTGTCCACCATCGTCTCGAATCTTCTCCCAGTGCGACTCATTCGTTGGCCCCTGGTAAGCTCGATGCAAAATCACTAAAAGGAATCGATAGAGCGCCAGCGTAGTGGGCGGGTTATCAGCCTGAATTTCTCTGAATATTTCCCAGGATTGGAATAATTCCACCAAAGAAACCTCCCGTCGTTGCCAATCGTGGCTTACGACAGGAATCCAACATTCTTGAGTCAAATTAAAGGATACTTGTTCTGACAACATTAATTTTTACTGAAATAAAAAATAGAGCAGATTCATCAATACATTGGTTAGTAGAATAGGCGTATCAGTGTATGAAATTTAAATTCAGTATAGGATGCCCAAAAAATAATAAGAATGCTCACAATACCAAAATTTTACTATGAGAGATGAATACGATTTTTCAGAGTCTGTCCGAAATCCTTACCTGAAGAAACTGCAAAAGCAGGTCATCACCCACTCGGAAAACAAGGATAGTGACGATTCAATGGGAAGTGATGACAACACCTCGCCGGGGATCTAAATAAAGTTCATATTTTCCGACTTGGACCCTATATTCATCGTCTAGAACAACATAGCGACAGTGCCGCAGAAGCGCAGAAGTCCATTGTTTAGGGTTTTCTTGACGTTTCAGCTCATGAACCAGACCCATTTTAGAAATTTTCGTACTGTGCTCTAACAGCTTCCGAATGGTGCTCAGATTAGGGGACTGGTTGAGGTTAATGCGCTCTTGTTCCTCGGTATGGGGTAGAACTAAGCCCTCAGCGGTTTGCTGTAGAAAAATCGTTGTGACTGATTCTCTGCCGAGTCGTGTAACTTTTGCGATCGCATTGTCATCATCGACATCTCCCTGACGGGTAAACTCATTGGGCTTCACTTCACTGGCATAACCGGGAGGTAGCTTGACCTTATTGGCCTGAGCCTGATCTTGACTCTCATCGCTAAAATAGTCAGCCAAAGAAGTTTGCCAATCCTCTTGATATACAGGATCTAGCGCGGCTTCTGGGACTAAATTTTTGTCATAGACAGACTCAATCAGCTCATCCATCATTTCTGGCAGTTGAACATTACTCCGATGGCGCAGTGTTAGCCACG
>JBAUJD010000421.1:0-2066 GCA_049683515.1 Thermosynechococcaceae cyanobacterium
GGGAAGATATATTGCCAGCTCCAGCTACGGTTGGCGTTGGGATATTTGCGATCAAGGGCATAGGGTAGGTAAACCGCGCCATAGCCTTGATCTAAGTCTTTTTGATGTAAAAGTTTAGCTCTATGAAGTTGCTGCTTGATCGGCTCCGTAACAGCAGACGGCATCATGGTGAGACGATCAACGGCTCCCTTGCCATCTCGAATGGTAATTTGCTGATAGCTGAAGTCGATATCTTTGACTCGTAGGCTGAGCGCTTCGCCGACCCGCATCCCCGAACCGTACAGCAAGCTTGCAATTAAGTGATGAACGCCACTGAGGTGGGCAAAAAGGGATTGAATTTCTGTTCGGTTCAAAACAACGGGTACACGCTTCGGTCGATTGGCACGTTCGATGCCGTCAATCTCGGGTAGCTCGATCATTAATACGCGTCGGTACAAAAAGATCAGGGCACACAAGGCGACATTCTGGGTCGAAGCTGCAACCTGCTTTTGAACGGCCAGGTGGGTTAAATACTCCCGAATTTCGCTGACTCCCATCTCTTTGGGATGCTGCTTGTTATGAAAGAGAATGAAGTCTCGAATGTAATAAAGATAGGATTTCTCAGTGCGTATGCTGAGATGTTTCAGGCGAGCAACATTTTTGACTTGATCGAGAAGGCGAGGCGGTTGAGCAGTCATTTCACAGCGGTATAACTACAGCCCTAGGACGGAGTTATACCGCTCTAGATCTGTATAGTTCCCAATTTCAAGGAGTTATACTACTTTCAAGGCGTATAATTACGTTTTAGGGTTGTTGTTATGCGGCTTACACGCTGGATAAAAACGGACTACTCGTTGTTATATGGCTCAGAGGCTGGATAGTTACGTGCTGTCCGTAGTTAGACAGCACGTAAGCTGGTGAATATATAGTTAGACCACTAAACCTTCACTCAAATTCCCGCTTCGTTTTTAGGTATTCGGTGGCTTCGCTTTAGTTCTCTGAGTTTCGATTGCTGAGCATTTTTGTTGAGGCGCGTTACGTTTTGAACTTCTATTGCGAAGTGGGTTTGTTTTTGGTCGTTCAGCTATGATTCAAAAGTGTCCGCTTACAGTGCTAGTTTTGTCTAACCAGGCCATGCAAGGGACGCTCGGCTTAAGCGCCTCGGTGCTCTTTAAATGTTTTTGCTCGCGCCCCTGATGGCCGAGCCGTTAGACCTCATTCCGCCACTGTATTTTTTGACTAGTGATAAATATCGTCAATGATTAATGAAATGGCTTCTATGCTCTCTACTCTTCTGTACTGGGGAATAATTTATGGTTTACCAAGTTGTTTGCTGACGGCTAGTCTTGGAGCGTTAATTAAGTATAAAAGATTTGGAGCCGTATTTTATAGGATAATGACTTGGTCGATAGCCGGAGCGGCTATTGCCACAGGCGGATACAGTCTTTTACTTTTTTTTATCGTTTTTATTGTTAAAGACCCAGCTTATCAAGGACAGGGATTAGGGATTGCACTCGCTGGCCCAGTTATTTTCGCACCAATCGGTGCGATTATTGGTGGTTTCATTAGATTCATTTTACTGAATTCTTCTCATTGAGATTAAGTAATAAAAACTTTAGTTTATTTTCATGGTTTTGGTTGTTCGAATTGTGTGCCAATCACCTTTATTGAATCATCCGAAGTCTCGACCCTGGTGATACAATATTTCTAGCTCAAATTGCTTTCCTCATCGTGTCTAACACCTCATTGGAGCGGATGGTCGGTACAGACGGTTAAGTTGCTTATTTTTCAAGCCACCGCTAAATTCGAGTCCGTTAGACCCCTAAACCTTCACCCAAATTACAGCGTCGCTTTCAAGTATTCGGTGGCTTCGCTTCAAGTGTTTGAGTTTCGATTGCTGAGCATTTCGGTTAAGGCGCTTTACGTGTTGAACTTCTATTGCAAAGTAGGTTTGTTTTTGGTCGGTCAGTTATGATTCAAAGGTGTCCGCTTACAGTGCTAGTTGTGTCTAACATAGTCCCTGAGGTAGACCGAGTCAATAAGTAAAACTGAAATTTATTGAATTGTCGAATTTCCATATAATATTC
>JBAUJD010000422.1:0-3014 GCA_049683515.1 Thermosynechococcaceae cyanobacterium
GTGCTCGTCAAAGCTATCAGGTGCCGGTTGTATATACCAGCCCGAAAAATGTCTACACACCCAAGGGCGCACCACCCGGCATGGTGATCTACAAACATGAACAAGTGATCTGGGGACAACCCCAGCACGCAAAAACGCTGCTTGAGCACTCAGATACGACCGCATAAGCAGGCAAAGTCCCCCACTAGTGGGGGATTTAGGGGGCCGTCAGCAGCCTACGCATCTATTACGGGTGTCTGCCTTGATCGTCATAATGAGATTGAACTGACTTTGCCAGAGACTGCACAATCTGCTCTAGCTTTTCCAATCGACGCATTGCTTGCTCATGTCGATGATTGGCCTGCTCATGTTGACGGTTTGCCTGTTCATGCCTCAGGTCTGCAATCTGTTGGCTCATTTCAACGACTCGATAGGTCTGCTCCGATTGAGCTTGTAAAGCCTCAAACCCTTCAAACATCGCATCTCGCAAAGAGGCGATGTTTTTTGTATTCTCAGCGGAGAGGGCTTCCATCCGGTCTAGCCTGCTGGATTCTGGTGATGGCATGGTTTGCTCCGTTAATAGTTCTAGGTTATCAATCAGTCCAAGAAACAACATGAATCATTATTCATTAAGAAATATTGCGCTTGTTACATTAAGATAAAAATGTGAGGAATTATACAAAAGTCTGTTGTGTGTGGGAACGCTCAGCTTGACTTTCTTCACTTGAGATCAAACGTAACTGATTCTTGCGAAAAAGCTCACTCCGTCAGGAGTTGAGCTTTTTTATTGCTCAACCACATTTAGGGACAGTGTGAGAGTGCCGCCAGGGGTGTGGGGGAGTTATCGTTCCTGGCTCCAGCATGACTCGGATCATCCTGTTAAATCATTATTTTCCCTTGTAAGATTGTGATAATGCCTCAAGAGCTGATGGGAAATGGATGAAGGATGACTCAATCAACCGATACCAGTCTTCAAGAGGTGCGAGACTTAATCCTTGGATTGACGCAAAAGATTGATAGCTTAGATCAAAAAGTTGATAGTTTAGATCAAAAGGTTGATAACTTAGAACAGAAGGTTGACGGCTTAGACCATAAAATCGAGGCTGTTGATCGAAAGCTGGAAGTCTTTGCCACCAAAACAGACGAAAGATTCAATGCTGTTAATCAGCGTTTCGACGCTTTAGACACCGATATTGCCAACATCAATACTGATCTTAGAGAGATTAGAGGTGACGTCAGAGGCCAAGATGCCCGCCTCTGGGGATTTCTCATTACCCTATTCCTGTCTTTGATGGGCATCTTGGCAAAAGTGGCGTTTTTCCCGCAAGCATAAGCTGAGATGGAACGGCTCTGTTACCAAAACGGTTACGGCACCGAGAACCGGATGGGTAGCCCCTTAGAATCAAAACATCAATAACACAACTCCTTACACTCCAAACACACCACTGGGCCGCAGAAGTTTCTTCTGTGGCTTTTTTAAAGCACATATTGATGCATCTTTGAAAATAGTCAAGGCTAGGATGCAACTATAATGAGTCTTGTCCCATTTAAAATCTGCAGCCGTGACCGTTTCTGTCATCCCCTCAGTCCAGCCTCCCCAAGCTCTTCCTGACGCCTTCGGTCGTTTTGGAGTCTTCGGCGGCAAGTATGTCCCAGAGACCTTGATGCCTGCCCTCAGTGAGCTAGAGACGGCCTTTGCACAGTACCGAGACGATCCTGACTTTCAGCAGCAGCTCAATGGCCTGCTCAAAGACTATGTAGGACGGCCCAACCCGCTGTATTTTGCCGAGCGACTGACGGCTCACTACACCCGTCCCGATGGCTCTGGGCCGCAGATTTATTTGAAGCGCGAAGACCTCAACCATACCGGCGCTCATAAAATCAACAATGCCTTGGCCCAGGTTCTGCTCGCTCAGCGCATGGGCAAGCAGCGTATTATTGCCGAAACCGGAGCCGGTCAGCATGGGGTTGCCACTGCCACGGTCTGTGCACGGTTTGGCCTGCAGTGCATCATCTATATGGGCGTACAAGATATGGAGCGGCAGTCGCTCAATGTCTTTCGGATGCGCCTGCTGGGGGCCACAGTTCAGCCCGTAGAAGCCGGAACGGGGACGCTTAAGGATGCTACGTCAGAGGCCATTCGAGATTGGGTGACCAATGTTGAGACCACGCATTACATTTTGGGGTCTGTGGCGGGGCCGCACCCCTATCCGATGATGGTGCGAGATTTCCACGGCATTATTGGTCGAGAAACCCGGGTGCAGTGCGTCGAACACTGGGATGGTTTACCGGATATTTTGCTGGCCTGCGTGGGGGGTGGCTCCAATGCGATGGGTTTATTCCATGAGTTTGTGGGTGACGCTTCCGTTCGTATGATTGGTGTCGAAGCCGCTGGTGAAGGGGTCGGCACCGGCCATCACGCTGCCACTCTTACGCAGGGACAAATCGGGGTTCTCCACGGGGCGATGAGCTATTTGCTCCAGGATGATGATGGTCAGGTGCAAGAGGCTCACTCCATCAGTGCCGGTCTGGACTATCCTGGTGTGGGACCGGAACATAGCTATCTCAAAGATAGCGGTCGAGCCGAGTACTTCAGCGTTACCGATGCTGAGGCAGTAGAAGCCTTTCAGCGACTCTCTGAACTAGAGGGTATTATTCCGGCGCTCGAAACCAGCCATGCGATCGCATACCTCGAAACCCTTTGTTCTCAACTGGAGGGTAGCCCCCGCATTGTGATCAACTGCTCGGGTCGTGGCGATAAAGATGTCCAAACCATTGCCAAATATCTAGAGCATTTGAACGACGCTTGAGCGCCCTGCCTCGCATAAAGCTAAAGCAACGGCATCATCTATTCTTGCTCTTGGTGATCACGGCGCTTGGCATCGGTCTGCGGTTGTTCAACCTAACGGGCAAGCCGCCCTGGACCGATGAATTCGCCACCCTCGTCTTTGGTCTGGGCCCCAGTTTCAAGACGATTCCCCTCGATCAGGTGATTACATCTGAGGTGCTGCTGCGACCTTTAGTGCCTGATTCTG
>JBAUJD010000423.1:0-5185 GCA_049683515.1 Thermosynechococcaceae cyanobacterium
TAAAATGGCTTCCACAAAAACCTGATCCTATTTCTTGGGCACAGGTCTTGAGAAAGGCTGCCAATCTAGGCGCTGTACACCCTAGAAACAGTGTTGAAAATTCCTCATGATTTGGCGAAGGTATTGAGTGAAGAGACAGAATAGAAAGCTACAGCCTCTTACTCACGATCAAGAAGGCGATTCAACTGATCGGCAACGCGCATCGTTTCACTATCGGGACAAGGCATAGACTCCAGCCGGTCGGCAATGAGCTTTACCGAGGGATAGACGTGATGTTGCCGCTGCTCCTCTGGCATTTCTGCATAGTTGGCTTCTTCATCAGCCAGATACTCACAGATAACTTGAAGAGCTTGATAGAGATCAGCGTCAATACGATAGGGGTCTTGCTCTGACATGGGAACGATACAGGCTGTTATGAAAGGTTGAGCCTATGCAATGGAGAAAGAGAGAGCAAGAGGAAAAGATTGACATTTTCTTGTATACGTACTATTCTACGTACATAGATGGGCACACTATGTCTATCCAAAAAGGAAAACAGCTATGTCTGCTACACTGCCACGGCCAATTTTCGGCGATAAGCTGATACAAGCGACAGAACTCAATAGAAGATCAGGGCACATTCTGGATATGGCCATGACCCAACCTGTTACCATCACGCGCAAAGATGAGTTCTTCACGTTGATTCGCCGTGAAGATATCTCCAGCTTGGTCAACCAAGCCGATCAGACTCGACTAATCTTTGAGTTGATCAACGCTGCCTTCAGGATTCTTCATGGCGATAGCATGGATGCAGGCCATGCTTATGGTTGGCTGCGGGCCTTTGACGCAGAGGAGATCCAAGAATTAGTCCAAGAAGTGACTGCCACTTACCGCAAAGCGGAATTTGATCCAGAATATGGGCAAGAGTTACAGGCCGTGATTCATGAATGGCATGAAAGCGCAATTGCAACTCTTAGTGATGATCTGGCAGAGGCTTGGGACAGTCCGGCAGATGAAATAGCTTTGATAGCACACACTAACAGCTAATCCTGTACATTCAGCCAAAAACCCATAGAATCTGAGGGGACTCAATAAGCGAGTCTCCTTTTTGTATGGGCAGAAAAAGTGTGACGATAGACGGCCAAAGTATTGACCCACCTGAAGTGCAGCTCTCTGCCCCAACACAAGAACAGGGGGAATGGTTCGTAGTCGCCCGCAATCAACGGGTCAATCATTCTTGGGAGAAGCTAATACAGCGGCATCCCGAAAATACAGCTCGTTGCTATCAATATCTATGTTCAACACCAACACAAAGATATCCTGGCCGGATCTTTCCATTGAAGGGCAAGAAATATCGAGGGGCTTGGGAATATGAACTGACTGGAGGGGACAGAGTGTTCTATGTCCCGGATGAGGTGAACAAGAAAGTTGTCGTCTACTACGCCGACAAGCATCCCAAAGGGAAAAGCCCAACCCCGCCATGAGGCAGGGTATCAAAAAAGGGGTATGAAATTGCACCGTCTGAAACCCGCATGAATGGGGAGGGGAGGGGAGTGCAATTAGGGGTATCAATAAAGGGTCGTTTTTTGATACACTCCCGCCATGACGAAGCGCGATCACAAAAACCGGGTAGCAATTTACCTGCGGGTATCTACTACGGATAAGGGACAGGAGACTGATAATCAGCTCCTGCAACTGCAAGAGTTCTGCGATCAGCAGGGGTGGACGATTGCCAAAACCTATGTTGATCAGGAGTCTGGACGCAAGGGCAGGCGAGAGCGGGGGGCTTTTGGCCAGATGTTTGAGGATGCTGCTAAGCGCAAATTCGATTTAGTGCTGTTCTGGTCGCTGGATCGCTTCACCAGGGAAGGGATTCGTAAGACGATTCACTACCTGCAGCAGCTTGATCAGCTTGGGGTTCGGTTTAAGAGCCTTACAGAACCACTGCTTGATACAGAAAATGAGCTAGTGGCTCATATCATCATTGGCGTTCTGTCATACTTAGCGCAACAGGAAGCAGTGAAGATTTCTGAGCGTACTAAAGCCGGATTAGAAAGGGTAAAGGCAAGAGGGAAGAAGCTTGGAGCACCGAGCAAGTTTGAGCAGTGGGAAAATACATTAATAGCAATGAAAAAAGATAGATACTCAACGAAAAAAATGAGTAGAGAGACAGGATTAGCGTACAATACAGTAAAGCATTACTTACATAAGTTAGAAAATCAAAAAATATAACTCACTAATATATTAAATATCCAGGGGAGATGATCAAAGGAATGTTATTAGCAAGTGAATATTGGTGGAAAATTTGTCTTGAACTAAAGTTACGACAAGCTAATGGCAATGCATTCCAGGACTTCTTTTCAGATGTGATGACGGCTCGTTATATGAATGATTTTGTGCGCGTCCGGCCACACGGTCAATTAGGAGATAAGGGTTGCGATGGGTATCTACAATCTACTAAGCAAGTTTTCGCGTGCTATGGCGCGGTCAACGGAGATAAAACCAAAGCCAGTTATCTAACTAGCAAAATGAGCGAGGATTTTGAGAAGGCTAAGAAGAATATCCCCGAACTAATGCAAGAATGGTATATGGTTCACAATCTTGTTGATGGATTACCAATCTCCGCAGTTACCATATTAAACACCCTCGCATCAGAGAATCCCACAATCAAGTTTGCCTTTTTCGGAATGGAGTTATTTGAGGAGAAAATAGATAATCTCGATCACAAGCAAATCAATAAATTGCTCGGACCATGTGCGATCAACCAAGATTCCCTTAGTTTACAAACTGAAGAATTACGTGATTTAATCCAGTCCATTGCAGAGGCAGCAGAAATCGAATACAAGCCCAATCTAGATATAAAACCTGTTCCAGTAGATAAACTAGATGCGAACCAATTACCTGGACACTGGAAATCCTTGATATCTGGTGGATGGCAAAATGCACATTTGGTTGTTTCATATCTGAATAAACATCATGACCCGCTAATTGGAGAGAGAATTGCACAATACTTTAGTGAAAAGTATCGATATCTCAAAAGTCAGGATTTGAGTTCCAGTAACATCATGACAACTCTATATGAATTCGCAACAGGATCAGGTTCAGTGCGTCCTGAACGTCAGGTTGCAGCACAAGCCTTACTTGCTCATCTATTTGAAAGTTGCGATATATTTGAGAATATTTCACTAGAGGCAAATAAATGATTTTGCCAGGTAAGCATCTCAAGTATGACAGGTCTCTTATCAGCATAGGAGGCGATATTATCAGTATAATGCACGGTAAACATACAGTGTCTGAGATATGGGAACGTACCCGATCAAATCGTTCACCACAGGCATCTCCGCTTTCCTATGATTGGTTTATTTTATCGCTCAGCTTCCTATATACCATAGGTGCTATTGAATACGAACAAGACTTGATCAGCGCCAGAGGTAAGATGTGATTATAAGCATCGATAGCTCAATACCAACCTTCAAACGCATTGAGTTTCATACTGGTCTTAATGTTCTTTTGTCTGATAAAAACCCAGAGTCTACTGACAAGCAGACACGGAATAGTGGTGGGAAAACAAGTACTATCGAGATTCTTCATTTCTTATTAGGATCAAAATGTGAAAAGGATAGCATCTTCAGATCGGAGGAATTAATTGAGCATACATTTAAAGCTGAGCTAAGTTTAGGAAAAGAGTATTTTTCGATTGAGCGAAGTGGTAGTGAACCTTCAAAAATATACATTCTCAATACACTTAAAGACCAAGACAGATATCCATTAAGAACTGATAAAAACAAAGATTGTCAGTATATATCTAATGAGAATTGGAAACTTTTACTTGGAAATCGCTTATTTAGATTACCTGAAAAGATTAAAGGAACTATTTTTGAAAAAGCATATACTCCTACATTTAGATCGTTAATTTCTTATTTCATTAGACGCCACAAATCTGGTGGGTTTCTTAGTCCAGAACGGAATTCTGAAAAGCAACAAAATTGGGACTGGCAACAGAGCCTTTCTTATCTTCTAAACTTGGACTGGGAAATATCACATGATTTCCAAGATATAAGATTGAGGGAAAAAGCTCTAGATAGTTTAAAGAAAGCGGCTAAAATTGGAGCCATTGGAAATATTATCGGAACAGTTGCTGAACTACGTTCTCAGGTAACTGTAGCTGAGAAGAAAGCAGAGCAACGTCGCAAACAATTATCCAACTTTAAAGTCCTAGATTCATATAATGAATTCTCCAAGAGAGTTGCTGAATACAAAACAAGAATACAAGAAATACAAAGAGATGTAATAAGTCTAAGAGAGACGTTGAAACATCTTGAATCTGCACTCGCATCAGAAACACCACCAGACATCGCAGAACTTGAAGCCGTTTATGCATCAGTAGGCATAGAATTGCCAGATGTTGCAGTCCGGCACCTTGATGAAGTAAGTATCTTTTATGAGTCCGTTATAAGAAACCGCTCATTACATCTTCAAAGAGAGATCAGTGAAGTTCGCAAAAAAATTGTAGGCCATGAATCTATGGCAAAAACCTTAGATCAGACAAGAAGCCAGATTCTCAAAAAACTTGAGAGTCGTGGCGCATTCGATGATTTACTGGAACTACAAAAAGAGTTAGCAGAACTTGAAGCAGAAGCAGCTAATCTGAAACAGCGTTTTGAGACAGCAGAAAAACTTGAAGGTGAAGCAACTCAGCTTGATATAGATCGAGTAAATTTAAAACGTCGTCTCCAAGAAGATTTGCACAACCGAAAAGAAATACTTGATGAAATTATAGTTGCTATTACAGATATTATTTCTGATCTTTATGATGATAGAGACGGAGGTTTTGAGGTTGCAGCAACTGACAGAGGACCAGCCTTCAAGGTTTTCATTGAAGGAGATCGAGGAGGGGGAATCTCTAATATGGAAATTTTTTGCATAGACCTAGCCATATTTAAATTAACTTCACAAAAGCTGAGAGGTCCAGAGTTTCTGATACACGATAGTCATCTATTTGATGGAGTAGATGAAAGACAAATAGCAGAGGCTTTAAAACTAGGATATAAGTTCACAACGGATAGTCAATTACAGTACATGAGGTCATGCCGAGATACGTGTAAAAAGGCGCAAGATGATTCTAGAAGCTATACACAGTTTGACTTTCAAGAATCAGCACTTGCAGTTTGAGCAGACTTGTAAGATCGCCCACAATACGGACAGA
>JBAUJD010000424.1:0-4732 GCA_049683515.1 Thermosynechococcaceae cyanobacterium
CTTGCGCCGGGGGTCTGGTAAGTCTGAAAATATTTCGACAATAGCAAGCTCGGACATAGGGCGTTAAAGGTATAGGGCTGAGGCTGTAGTACCATATCAGGTACACGTTTTGAATGAAATAGCCCTGTATCTAGCCCTGCGATAGAGGCAGTCAGGAGACCCACTTCGCTAGGCTTTGAATCAGTTGAAGTTCTAAGCCTATTTTTCAGGTTTGGGATCTCTGCACCGCTGCCCAGAGCAATTTCATAAAGAGATAAGATTTCCCTTTGATAGAAGATTCTGAGGCTTTAGCGTGTTGATTATTCAGAGGATTTTATAATGACAACTCAGCGAAAACACGGCTCTTCAACAGGTCAGCACTTTAGCTTTTCCCGCCTGGGGAAAGGCAGCATTCTCGTGATATTGCTGTCCTTCGCGACTCTGATGACAGCCTGTAATCCTGCCGAAGATAATGCCAATGCCGACGGCAATGTGACAGCAGAAGAAGTCGGTGAACAGACAAAAGCAGTTGAAGGACAGGACGTCACCATTCGCAGCGAAATTCGAGAAAAAGTGGGTGAAAGTTCCTTTAAGCTAGACAATGAAGGTAAAGATATCTTAGTGGTGAATGTTTCGGGCAAGCCCTTTGTCTTTCCTGAAGATGACGACACTGAAATACAGGCCACTGGAGAAGTTCAGAACTTTGTCCTCGCTGATATTGAGCGAGAGTACGATTTAGATCTAGACCCAGATCTCTATGTTGATTACGAAAATCAGCCTGTTCTGCTGGCCCAGTCTCTAGCACTGGCTCCTGACCCAGGGGAGATTACGCAAAATCCAGAGAAGTTTTATAACCTTGCGATCGCAGTGGAAGGCGAGGTCGAAGATGTCGTTGACGGCAATACCTTTACCCTTGATGAAGAGCAGCTCTTTGGAGCTAGCGATCTGTTAGTGATCGGTGCCCCAGTGACAGAAGCCCTAGATGGTGAAACAGTCGTGGTGACAGGGCAACTGCGTCCGTTCATTTTGACTGAATTTGAGCGAGATTACGATTTGACTTGGGATCTAGACATTAAGAAAAAGCTAGAGGCTGAGTATTCTGAAAAGCCCGTCTTTGTGGCCGATCGTATTTATCCCAGTGCTCAGTAGAGCGTAAGACGCTGCAACTCCCCCCAGAATTGGGAGGTTAGGGGACCGATGCAGAATGAAGCGTAAAGGAGATGATCGAAGCTTGACCCGCAGCCGTTCTGATTAGCGGAGACTTTATTTATCACGCTGACCCTGATCCTGCTGCCGAGATTGAAGAAGCGGTCCAGATCGTTCAGCCTCCTCCGTATCTTCTGCCCTCCAGAGCTGACGCTATTTACGCTGCGATCTTCATGATGCTGGTTTCATATTCAGCACGAAAAGACCTTGATTGAGAAACATCACAATGGCCTTGAAGTACGAGCAGCGTCAAAGCTCAAAGCTATCGCAGATTTGCGGCCTGATTGGACTGGTAGGCTGCTTTGCTGTCATTGCAGCCGATATCATTGGTACCATCATCGTCGAGAAACACAATCCCATTAGCGAAACCATCAGCACCCTTGCCATTGGGAAAGCTGCCTGGATTCAAGATATTGGGTTAGATTTGTTTGCGACCGGTTTGATTGCCTGTGCCGTGGGCCTCTATACTTGGCGGCTGGGTAAAACCAAATGGAAAGCGGGAACCGTGATGCTGGGGCTATTGGGCATTGATATTGTTTTGATTGCTGAGTATAACAAGTACGCAGGTCGAGAGGATGTGGCAGGGGCAGCAATTCATATTTATTGCGTTTATGCGTTAGGGATTCTCTTTACGCTTTCGCCTCTACTGTTGTCTTTTGGGTTACGCAACATCAGCCCTAGGTGGTTTCGCCTGAGTTTAGGAACCGCGATCGCTTGGGGCTTTCTTTCCCCTCTCTTTTTCTTTGCTCCGACAGGCTGGGACGGAGCCTAAGAGCGCTTCCTGGCACTGATTATGGTTGGATGGGTCACAGCCATCTCGCTGCTGCTATTCCGGCGCGGAAAGGGCGTTTTTGACATCAGTTCAGAACAACATCAAAGTCTTACAGATGTATCGAGCGAGAGGAGCCACAATGGAGTCAGACGAAAAAAGGAACTCGGCTTGCATCATTTGCGGTAGCCAGAACTTCACCTGGAATTGCAAGTCATATCGCTAGTAAAACGCTGGCTCAACCCCAAGGCATTGCGGTTTACAGCCCCCGAAACATCGCTCGATCTTCTCTTGGTACTGGCAGACATCAATGTTCTGGGTGCCCACTTGCTCGGAAGCCTCAACGCACTGGGGTTACTGCGTTGGGTCGAGGAGTAGTCCCTCATCAATGTTTGACGGCTTTTATGACCCCTGTGCCAGTCAGATTGTAGTCAGAGTACCAGGACGATCGCAGCCAATTCACTTCGGGTCGCAGATCATCTGCGCGTCACACTTGGGGAGTCGGCTGTGGTCATTGAGGTTTGACGCTGCTGATCATAAAGCCGAGCAGGCGAAACGATGGGGATTAAGCGTCGTGGTGTGCCATCACATAGGTGACTGCCAGCAACTCACTTTGGGCCACGGCGTAGTTAATGAAAGCCTGATCAGATGCGGTCCAGGTTCTAGGTTGGTCAAACATACAGGGCTGGAGAATTCCCCAGAGTTGTTGATTGTCAAACAGGTGGGCATGAGCGAGGGCGCGGTGACCAAAATACTGTCGCTCATAGTCACGGTTCAAGACGGTCGGTTCTGCTTGCTCTACATCCTCTACAAAAATAGAGGGTTGTCCATTGAGTGCGGCGGCAAAAAGCGGGTCTTGCTGTTCGAGTTGCTCAGGGTCTTCAAGGGACCATTCAGCATTATAGATCTCTGGAATTTCTTGGGACTCTCGCCAACAAAAGGGGGTGCGACCCATGCGGCTGTTGGGATTGCGAAGATAAAGAAAGATGCGATTGCACTGCAGCAGTCCTCCAAGCACGGGTAGCAACTCAGAGAACACGGCCTCAGGATCGTTAGGTTGATTAAAAATACCGGACAAGACGGATGGAATGTGGAAACGAGTCATCTTAATATAGGCTCAGCTAAGCAGTAACCCTAACATAATGATTTAAGCCTGAGTCGTCACTACCGGAAACTGACAAGATGATCGTCAACATGACCGAAGACGGGTGGGAAATTATTTATCACCGTGCCCATGCTCTGCTCGCCGCACAAATTGCGGGCCAATGGCCTCCAGCTCAGGCACCGCGCCTTTACGAAACGATTGCCGCCATCTCTCATCATGATGACTTAGAGCGAGAGTGGGACGGAGATCATCTCACTGAAGCCGGTGCGCCCCGAGATTTTCAGCTTGATACCAGTGTTTCAGTTGAGCGGCTGACCAAACTCATTGAGGGGGCGCGATATCGATCTCGATGGGTGGCGCTGCTCACATCGATGCATGTCTGTTTTTTAAATTCAAATTCGTCTGATACCTCAGACAAGCTGAAGGACTTTTTGAAACAGCAGCAGCATCTACAGCGACATTGGCGAAAAGAGATGGATCTCTCTGAGCAAGAGGTGAGCCAAGCCTATGAATTTATGCGCTGGTGCGATCGCCTCTCGCTGATCTTGGCACAGCGTCAGGTACCAGCCAACGGTCGATCCCTAGAAATCACCAGCAGCATTGAGGGGCAGCGCTATGACATCAAACGACTCAACGACGATCAGATTACGGTAGAGCCGTGGCCGTTTGCCGCATCAAAGTTTGTTGTTAGAGTTGAAGCGCAGTATCTTACTACCTTAAAGTTTGACAGTGCTGAAGATCTGAAGCAGGCGCTCCGCGAGAATGCCCTCACTCAAGATATTTCTTGGTCCCTGAGTCAATCGTAGGTTCTGTAGTACAGCAATTCTCACCTCAAATTGTTGACTAGACATGCCATCTCATCTTCTCTGAATCAGGATGTCTAGCCCCATCAAATCTTTAGCTCAGAACCTGATACTCTCCTCCACGTTCCAGTGCTTTTTGATAGGCAGGACGTGAATGAATACGATCTAAAAAGGCCAACAGCTTTTTGTAATTGACGCTGAAGTCTGGTTCTGTAGAAGCAGCCTCAATGGGGAAACTCATTTGAATATCTGCTGCAGTGAATTCATCCCCTGCAAACCAGGTTGTTTTTGCCAGCTCGTTCTCCATATAGCCTAGATGTAGCTTGATTTGAGGCTCCGCAAAAGCACTTTTTATTTGACCCGTTACAGCTTTTGCAAGGGGCCGCAAGAGAAACATTGCTTTCTTTTCAACTTGCCCCAAGACCAGTTTCATCACGAGCGGTGGCATAGCTGAGCCTTCCGCATAGTGGAGCCAGTAGGTATAACGCCGCTTCTCTGGCGTATCTTCTGCAGGAATCAACGATCCATCACCATAGCTGTTGACTAAATATTCAACGATGGCACCGGATTCTGCCAGAGTTAACTCACCATCTGTAACAACAGGTGACTTACCCAGTGGATGTATTTTGCGAAGGGAATCGGGTGCTAAGAGTGTTTCTGGGTCGCGTTCATAGCGTTTGATGTTGTACTTTAGCTCAAGTTCTTCTAGCAGCCATAGAATTCGCTGGGAACGGGAGTTGTTTAAATGGTGAACGGTCAACATCGGAATTATTTTCCTAAATTGTTTTCTGAGCAATTTCACTCTAGCGGTACAGCGGAAAGACGACAAACGTCTGTCTTCCGATAGAGGTATGAACGATCCTGCCGGTG
>JBAUJD010000425.1:0-12948 GCA_049683515.1 Thermosynechococcaceae cyanobacterium
TGCTACCACCCATATGGTTACAATGCCCTACCTGCAAATCCCCATTGTTGAGTCAGGGGAAGCTCTGGTACCCATTCCGATCAACCAGTTTGCCTATCAAACGCCCCATGCCTATGAAGCGTTGGGAGCACCCTATGGCGAGGCGTCTCCCTACTACGTGCGTGAACAGGTTCTCCAGGCTTTGATGAAGGCTCAGCAAGTATTGCAGTTACACACCCCTCACTGGCAGATCTTTATTTTTGATGCCTATCGCCCGGTCGCGGTGCAGGAATTTATGGTAAACACTGCGTTCCAAGAGGCACTCACACAGCAGAATCTTGTCAAAGAAGACCTCACTGAGACCCAAGAAGAAGCCCTATGGGAGCAGGTGCTAAAAATTTGGGCGATCCCCAGTCTCGACCCCTTGACCCCGCCCCCCCATAGTACCGGCGGGGCCGTTGATGTCACCCTCTACGATCGCAACGCTCAATCGCTCATTGACATGGGATCGCCCATTGATGAGATGTCGATGCGATCGCAGCCCAATCATTTTGCCCAGCTTGCCCAAGACTCTGATTTAAGTGAAGCAGAACGTTCCGCTGTTCAAACTGCCGCCCAACATCGCCAAATTTTATATGAAGCAATGGCTGCATCGGGCTTCCAGCGTCATTTGGGAGAATGGTGGCACTTTTGCCTAGGTGATCAAATGTGGGCTTGGTTGACTCGGCAGCAGAGCGGGGAAGATGCGATCGCTAAATACGGCAGGCTATAGAACAAGGATATTGCCTGTTACAGGGTAGCTAGAAACACAGCATCCACAACTCCACCAGCGTCCAGCACCTATCATTTCTATTGAGATATTAAGGACCGAATTGCGCCCAGCGCCACTACAGCATCACCCGCACGGACTTTTGTTACGGTACAGGCTTGCCATAATTCAGGGATAGCCAGAGCAGCCGCTGAAGCCAGAGCAGCCTCATAGTAGTGGGGAAGTGAAATTGTCCCTCCTCCTAGCCTAATAAATGCTGGATTGAAAATATTGATAACCGTGGCAATGGCAATCCCCAAGGCGGAGCCACCCGAACGGATAACATTTAACACTGTGGTATCACCAGCATTTGCAAGACTCGCAAGTTCTTGAGCGCTAAGTGTAAGTTGTGCAGCTAAAAAAGAGCCGCCAGCCAGCTCGTCTAGTCGCTTGATTTCGCCGTTGTCTCTTCTGATCGGGAGATAGCCTAGCTCACCTGCGAAGCCCGAAGCCCCCATAAGTGGCATTCCTTCAGTCAGGAAAGCTGAACCCACGGCAGTACCCACCATAATTACCCCTGCCGTCAGGTGTCTTGGGGCATCGTGAAACTCCTCAGCAAGGGCTGCTTTGACATCGTTGACGACCGTGACCTTACATCCTAGGTCACCCAATGATTCAACCGGCGACCAGTTTGAGATCGCTGGAATAACGTCACAGTCAATGATCTTTCCTGAGTGATCGACAAGACCGGGTACTGCTATTCCAATGCCTGTGGGGTGAACATTTAAGTTCTCAATAAAATTGCGAATGTGAGTTTCTATCTGGGTCGATGTAAATCCCATGCCCGTATCAATTTTGCGCCGAGTATCCCCGCAGATCATCAACATCTTCGTGCCACCCAAGTCAACTCCAATGGGTGCTTTATTCACGATATATATTTCTCTCGTAGCTCTTTGTTCATCCTTTTTCTAAAGATACTCATAAAAGTTTTGTGCGTCTCAAAGTAATTGACATTCAACAATTCTCTTCAAAAAATGTTCAAGACGGTGAGTTCATCAATTGCACTGTCCATTCCTGATCTATTTGCGATAGTGCAGGGGGAGGAGGAGGTTCGGCATAGTTCACAGATAAATCGTAGGCGGCTTCATCATAGACTTCTGCGATTGCTGCAGATAAATCCATCGGGACATCGGCATCTGGCATTTGGAGTGGCACCGGCAGAACGGGCAAAGGGTCAGAAAGCTGCAGCGGCCAGACCTCCATTGAAGGGGATTTGGATCGCGTTAGTGAGATCGCATAGGGCACCTCTGGTAACTGCGGGTGAGCAAACGGTCGAGTCCCCCGACGCAGCAAATCTAACTCTAATAAATGAACCCCAGCTTGGTACAACCGTTGACGCTTTTGCCGGTAGGTCAGTAAACCTGGCTCTCGCTTATTGACCGGCGACAAAATCTCAATGCAGGTCACCAGCTTGTTTTTGGCTGTATCTTTAATTTCAATGCTAGCCAATCGCACAGAGACAGGCTGTACGACAGGCAACGTTAACCCCGCAGGTGTAATCACAGTCGTTGCAGCCGATTCTGACTGTGCAGTCCTAATAGATACTCGGCTCCGTATCACCTCTACATCAGGATAGAGAATCCCCACCTCGCTCTCAGGGAAACGATCTTCAACCACATAGATTTCTAGGCGAGCCGTATAGTGGGGGCGCAGCTTTGGGGTAAGCTGCTGCCGAATCTTGCTTGCTAATGCATTGTGAACGTCAGGCC
Organism: Thermosynechococcaceae cyanobacterium; assembly: GCA_049683515.1. Taxonomy (GTDB): domain Bacteria; phylum Cyanobacteriota; class Cyanobacteriia; order Thermosynechococcales; family Thermosynechococcaceae; genus RCC1774. Next base: position 2,497 of record JBAUJD010000425.1, read on the forward strand.
AAAGATATCCCTCAAGATAGGGATCCATACCCGGAAAGGGGGAGGGCATAAGGATGTTGCCGCTAGGAATAGTTCTATTGTAGCGGTGACCTCAGCGTCACTCTTGATGGTTGGTGGGATCTAAGTTGCTAGCAAACAGCCCAACTCAGAACTATCTAGCTGTAGCTGAGTACGTCAATGATCGGACCTGCACTGCTACTGCCCGGTTTGACCGAAATCGAGCTACTACCAATGCGGCGAATCGTACTGCCCTGCATCACCGCTAAAAAGTCTTCGATGGGCTGCAGCTTACAAACATCTGTCTTGGTGCTTGCAATTTGATAGTGAGTGGGAATCACCTGTTTGGGCTGTAGAATTGCGATCGCAGCCTTTGCCTCTTCCGGTGTATAGGCTTTATCGCTGCCCCCGACTGGAATTAAAAGCACATCGGGGGTGCCCATCAAGATTTTGAGTTCATCATCAATCGGCGATGCAATCCCACCTAAATGGAGAACTTTGACGCCTGCCTGTTGCCACTTCCAGGCCACATTGGTACCAAACCGAAAGCCATTCACGCGATCGTGCAGCGTGCGAATGCCCTGAATTGCCAACCCATTGGTGTTATAGCTTCCGGGTTCAAATAAGAGCTTTGGTTTGCCCTTGAGACCTTCAACAACGCCCTCATCTAACAGGCGACTGCTAATCATCACCAGATTGGCGCTGACGTTGGGTGCGCGATAGTTAGCGGTGCAGCCCACGGGCCGAAAGGGGTTGACGAGGACCGTCGGCCCACCCCCTGTAAACAAAAAGCAGGTGTGCCCTAACCAACGAATGTTTAAAGAGGTCGCCGCTTGAGACGGCTGCTGCCATTTAGACACTAGCCCTGTACTAAGGCCAGCAATCAGTCCTGCTTGCGCGAAGCGCATAAACTTTCGTCGATTGACCATCTTTTCTGTTCTTAAACTCAGTAACGCTATGACTTTAGCAGCAACCTGCTCAATCCTGTGTCAGTTGCCGCAAGAAATTTCTGAGCAGTTGCTTGCCCGAAGTCGTGAGAATGCTCTCTGGGTGAAACTGGACGCCCTCCACTAGCGGATAGTTCCGGTGCCGCACGCCCATGATCGTACCGTCTGCGGTCCAGGCGGTCACTTCCAAGGCTTCGGGGCAGGTTTGCGGGTCAATCACAAGACTGTGGTAACGAGTGGCGACAAAGGGGTTATCTAGCCCCTTAAACACTCCTGCATCGCTGTGCTTTACCTCAGAGGTTTTGCCATGCATTAAGACGGGGGCCGAGACAATATCGCCGCCATAGACTTGACCAATGCTCTGGTGCCCCAGGCACACCCCTAGCACGGGGGTACTGGCCCCCAACTCTCGAATCAGCTCCATTGAGATGCCAGCGTCTTCAGGGCGACCAGGGCCGGGAGAAATGACGATTGCATCAGGCGCTAGTGCTTTGACCTGCTCTAGAGAAATTTGATCGTTACGGTAGACCTGTAAATCCTGCGCGACCGGGAAATCTTGCGCTAACTCGCCTAGATACTGCACCAAATTATAGGTAAAGCTGTCGTAGTTATCGATGACGATAATCAATGCTCTGCTCCCGTATCCGTCTCGGCTGCGATCTCGGGCGACTTTGCAGGTTCCGTCCGTTAGCTCATCATGGCAGAAAGGACAACCAACAGCGGCGGGAACAGCAATAGACCGGCCACAATCACAGCAACCAACGCTGAGATTAACACAGATGCTGCCGCACAATCTTTAGCGATTTTGGCTAGCTCATGATAGGTCTGGCTGACGGTTAGATCGACCACCGCTTCGAGGGCAGTATTCAGCAATTCCATCACTAGGACTAAGCCGGAGGTAATACCGACAACGGCTAGCTCTACCGGAGGCAGTCCAAGGGAGAGGCCTAACCCTAGGGCGATGGAACCAATAATGGTATGAATTCTGAAGTTCCTTTGAGTGATAAAGGCGTAGCTGACACCGGCCCAGGCATACCGAAAGCTAGCTAGAAGATTGTGGGCAACCTTAAACGCCTGTGTCCGCTGAATCACGGGTTCCTGCAGCCTTTGATCCATCGGAATGGTTGATAATACCGTTTTCTTCATCATGGAAGTTGACTAACCTCATGCATGCGACTGGAGTCGTCTTTAGACTCACTATATATTCCCATTTTTGGTGAAGATATGACTTTGATCACATTTATCACGCCCTGGTGACACCAAGGAAGCGACCTGTGACTATTTTTGTATTCAAGATCTTTCAGTTTGTCTTTCCTGCTGACAACAGCTTGATTATCAACGAACCTTAGCCGTCGTAGAAGCAATGCATGATACAAACGTTAACTTATACGAGTCCAGATGCGATGAGAAGTACATCTTGTTGATGCAGCATTTGCTCCAGGGTCGCGTCATCGGGATGGTCCCAGCCCAATAAATGTAAAAGGCCATGATTGGCTAGCCAGGCGAGTTCTTGCTGAGGGGTATAACCATGTTCAAGCGCTTGACGCAGGGCTGTCTCTAGTGAAATGACAATATCACCGAGTTCTACTGGATCAGTCTGCCAGTGCAGGGGCTGGGGAGCGTTGGGGTCTAGACTCTCTAGCGCCGCGAAGGATAAAACATCGGTGGGGCGATCCACTCCCCGGTAAGTCTGATTGAGCTGATGGATCTCAGCATCATCGGTGAGCCGCAAGCTGAGGGCATAGGACTCAATGGGCGATAGTTGAGGATTTAAGAGCACTAGCCACTGACTGAACCAACGCTGCCAGTCTGCTTCTGCGATATCGCACTGAGGATCTACGGTCGCTAGATGATCTGAATACTGGATAAAAATCTCGGTTTCCATTCACCTAACGGGTTAGGTAGGACAAGCCTATCAGTAGTGCCATTAGGCCAGTTGCGGTGAGGGCAAAGTGGACTAACGATTGGGTCCGCTTGCGTACCATATTTCGCATGGCGAGTTTGGTGAAGCTGGGCGGTGGCTCTGGGGGCGCTGATGCTGCAGTTGGCTCCTCAAGAACCGACGGATCTTCAACAATAGGCTCTGGCATCGATTCAGATGTTGTGGTCATGGTCAGCGATCTCGCAAGTACAAGCTTAGTGTAACGAAGCAAGTCCTTTGATCGCTCTTCTTCTGACGAGAAGAAGAGCAGGGTAATTAGGCGTCATTTGTGACTTCACGAACTTTGGCGTGAGAACCAGGCCAGGTGTCATATTCTGGCAAGCCATCTGTAATTTTGAACCAGGGAGACTTTGAATCGACAAAAATATGCCCTTCTGGTTCATTGTGAGGAGCTTGATCTAAGCCCCCTAATGGGATGCCAAACTTGTTGGGATCGTTGTCGTAAGTGCTAATTAAATTGGAACCGCAAACTGAGCAAAAGTGCTTTACAACGAACTCTGATGAGTGATAACGGGACAACAGTTCTTTGCCTTGTGTCCATTTAAACTGTGATGCATTGATAGTGGCGCGACTACGGAAAGCTGCACCGTGCCATCGTCGGCACTTTGAACAGTGGCAATGAAAGATGGGACCCAGTTCGCCTTCAATTTCGTAAGTGATTTTTTCACAGAGACAGCGACCGGTCAGTCTTTGCATGGATTTTTCCTTCGATAGTGAACAATCCTTTAAATAAGCCCAAGCCATCGGTGCAGGCTAGGGCTGCATCAGAGGCTCGTTCAGGATGAGGCATCATGCCCAGTACATTGCCCTGCTGATTACAGATCCCGGCAATATTATTTAGTGAGCCGTTGGGATTGGCAGCAGCATTCACGTCGCCATGAGCGTCACAGTAGTAGAACAGTATCTGTCGGTGGGCTTCTAGCTCAGCAAGGGTTTGTGCATCTGCGTAGTAGCAGCCTTCGCCGTGGGCAATAGGGAGCGTAATAATCCCCTGATCTTTGTAAGCAGAGGTCCAGGGCAAGTCAGTGCGCTCGACCTTGAGGGGAATGCGATCGCAAATAAAATGCAAATCCCGATTCCGTACCAGCGCTCCGGGTAATAGACCTGATTCAGTTAGCACCTGGAACCCATTGCAGATACCCAACACAAACTTTCCTTGGGCGGCGTGATCTTTAATCGCTGACAGAATTGGGGCAAAACGAGCAATGGCCCCGCAGCGCAAATAGTCTCCATAGCTAAACCCGCCGGGGATCACGATCAGGTCTAAGTCACTAATGTCTGTTTCCTCGTGCCACACCATGCGGGTGGGCTGCTGTAACAGATCGCGAGTTACCCAGGCGACATCGCGATCGCAATTTGATCCTGGAAACACTACCACGCCTACGTTCATGCGGTAACTCCTGCTGGCTCTAGCTCAAAGCGGTAGTTCTCAATCACAGGGTTTGCCAAAAGCTGATCGCACATCTGGTCAAGCTGGGTTTGAGCGGCGCTCTCATCAGCCGCAGTGAGGGTCAGTTCAATATACTTACCAATTCTAATTTTGCCCACATTGTCATGGCCCATGTGGCTGAGGCCCGACTGCACCGCAGTGCCAGCCGGATCAAGAACAGAGGGGCGAAGGGTCACGTAAATTTTGGCTTGATAGGTTTGAGTCACGGTGGTGTTGCGATCGCGTCTTCTTGACTCTACCTGAATCGCGTGAATTTTCCCCTAAACAAACGGCCCCCAAATAGCAAAGGTAATTCCAGGGGTCTGGATATTGACAAACATCGTTAGGGGATTGGTAGCAAAACAGATGCCAGCTAACTCGCTGGTATTAAGGGCGTTGCGGGCAAAGTCGTAGATCTGACCGTTGCGCTGAATCCCGCGAACAAACTGTTCCCCCCAACCGTCTTCTGAGATAAATAAGTCCCCAAAGGAAGAGGCTGTGATGTTGTCTGGATAGTCGAGGTGCGATCGCCCACTCGACTCGACAAACAACGAAAGCTGGCCTCCATTTTTGGCCGGTTGATATCGCCATACCTGACCCATACCTGCTTCACCGCCATTGGTGCAGCAGATATATAAATCTTTGCCATCAAAGCAAAGCCCTTCGCCACGACTGAACTGGGCGGCTCCCGCCGTGAATCCTTCTTTGCGGACGGTATCATCCATCGGATCAGGATCTTCAATGCGAACCCATTCCACCGCCATTGGCTCACCCATGGCAAAGCCCGTTTTAGTGATGGCTTGGGGCTTTCCCTTAATTTTCAAAGCCTCTAGCACTCCCCTAGCCTTGAGATTGCCGGGTTCTGTGGGAATAAACCGATAGAAGAGGCCATCACCGCGATCTTCAGTTTGGTAGACGATGCCAGTGCTGGGGTCAACTGCGATCGCCTCATGATAAAACCGCCCCATCGCCACTAATGGTTCCGGCACAACTGGCTCCGTTGCCAGGGCAGGCACCTCAAAGTTATAGCCATGTCGCCGACTCAGGGTTGGCTCCGTCGCGGGTGTGGAGGTATTCTCTTCGCAGCTAATCCACGATCCCCAAGGCGTCGCGCCACCTGCACAATTTCGGTAGGTTCCTGCTAGTGAGACATAGTGCTGCAGCAGGCGTCGGTCTGCGTTGAGTACTAATGTTGTCGTGCCGCCCGCACAGGCCGCATCATATCTTGGCCCCACTGCCGCCGGGGTTTCATCCGGACTTAACTCGTGATTTCGCACCAAGATCGTAGTGTTGTTTGGCCCTGGAAACGCTGCCATCCCATCATGGTCCGCAGGAACAAGATTGCCGTCGGTCATCCGTTCACCCGTGCGTGAGAACGCTCGGTATTGGAATCCTTTGGGTAAATCGAGTAGCCCTCTCGGATCTTTAACCAACGGGCCATAGCCTTGTCCTTGGAGAGGTTGGGCAAGGGAAGCCCGCTGATGGAACTGTTGTAGGGGCTGAGCCAACGCGGTCCCTGCGGTAACACCCGCCACCGTCAAAAATCGTCTGCGTGAAAAGGCCACAGGATGCTCCCTTATCTGTTTGGGTCATTGGACAGGCTTGGACCACTGTATAAAATCACGGCCTGTTTTGCCATGACTATCGTTCCCTTAAACCGTATCAATGAGTTCAAATCAGTTCAACTGAAATGTTTGCAATCGATAGAACGACTCAAAATGAAAATGGTATGCTGACGCACAGCAATCTGAGGGTTTCCAATAGTAGATCTTGAGAGTGAGTCCATTATTTTTTCAGGGAAAAGTATAGAAATTACTATGCCTATCGATCGACAACCGGCTCTCCTTGTACTCGCAGATGGTACGTCCTACCAAGGATGGTCCTTTGGCGCGGTGGGGACCGCCACGGGAGAAGTGGTCTTTAACACGGGGATGACCGGATATCAGGAGGTTCTGACCGACCCCAGTTACTGTGGTCAACTGGTCACTTTTACCTATCCTGAACTGGGCAATACGGGCGTCAATCCAGAAGATGATGAATCAGAACGGCCTCAAGTCAGCGGTGCGATCGCCCGTAACCTCTGCGATCACCCCAGTAATTGGCGCACCACGCAGACACTCTCTGACTATTTAAGCGATCACAATATTCCTGGTATTTACGGTATCGATACCCGTGCGCTGACGCGCAAAATCCGTTCTCTCGGCGCAATGAACGGTGCGATCTCGACTGAAGTTTTAGACCCTAGCGAACTCCTAGAGCAAGTGCTTGCAGCGCCTAACATGGCGGGGCTTAACTTAGCCCAACGAGTAACAACAACTGAAGTCTATGAGTGGTCAGAACCCACAAGCTTAGAATGGGAATTCGCTGCACCTGCAGTGGAGAGAGAGCGATCTCTAACGGTGGTTGCCATCGACTTTGGCATCAAGCGCAATATTCTCAGGCGTTTGGCAAGCTATGGCTGTCGGGTCATTGTTGTTCCTGCTGACACTAGCGCCGAGGATATTCTCAAGCACAACCCTGACGGTATTTTTCTATCTAACGGCCCCGGCGATCCGGCTGCAGTAACGGAGGGGATCGCCACCGCAAAGGCGTTGCTCAAGGCTGAAAAGCCAATGTTCGGTATTTGCCTCGGCCACCAGCTTCTGGGGCTTTCGATGGGGGTAGAGACCTATAAGCTTAAATTTGGTCACCGGGGCTTAAATCAACCGGCAGGACTTAAGCAGCAGGTAGAGATCACCAGCCAAAATCATGGATTTGCCCTAGATGCCGAATCGATGAATAAGGCTGATGTTGAAATCACCCATCTCAACCTCAACGACCGAACCGTCGCGGGGCTGCGCCACCGTTCGCTGCCCATCTTTTCAGTGCAGTATCACCCTGAAGCCAGTCCCGGCCCCCATGACGCCGATTATTTGTTCGGAGAATTTATGAAGGCAATGCGTTAATTAAAACCAGTCTGACCTCAGCCACGAGCGGCTTTGCAACAGGACATTGAGACCAGTAGACAAAAATCGGCCCAAGACCCTATACTGAATCCTCAACAGAGTTGGCCGTATAGCAAGAAATCGAGGAGGGCGCTATTCCAGAACAGTTGACCCTGACCGTCAGCCTAAGGGGGACGCGAGATGTCAGGGACCATTACCAGTTATTTCGCCTAACCGGCCTACTGGACGCGTTCTCCGAGCCTGTGTTCCGCAAGGTGATGACAAAATGCCTAGATGAAGGCCCAGATCACGTCATTTTAGATTTGTCTAAGATTGACTTTATTGATAGCTCTGGTCTTGGCGTCTTAGTACAGCTTGCTAAAAAAGCACAAACCGCTAAGGGTTCCTTTCAGATTGTCACCAATCCGAGAGTCACTCAGACCGTGAAATTAGTGCGTTTGGAGACGTTCCTGTCTTTGCAGACGAGTGTCGACGTCGCCATTAACAATGTGCCGAGCAAATAGATCGCGGGTCTAGTTGTGCCTCCATATTCGCCATTGCTGCCGTTATCCAATGGTGAGGTAGAACAGCTTTCTCCGGCGACATGGGCCTACCTTGGTGATGCAGTTTATGAGCTTTTTATCCGTACTCGGTTGCTGTTGCCTGCCACCCGTCTGCAGGTTTACCATCGCCAAGTGATTGCCCAGGTTTGTGCTGAGGCTCAGGCTGAGGTCGTATCAAAGGTTGCTGATTATTTAACACCTTCCGAATTGGATATTGTGAAGCGAGGCAGAAATGCGGCATCAGGAAAGCCTAAGCGGGTCAAATTAAGCACCTATCAGCAGGCAACGGGATTAGAAGCATTGCTGGGGTATTTATATCTTACTGATCCCCCGCGATTAGAAGAGGTTCTGGCCCACGTTAGTCATGTTATTGCTGAATTAACAGATCCCTCTGTTCAAGAAATATGCTAAAGCAATCCATCTATTTAGCTCAGGCCTTATTTGGGAACAGACATGGTTAAATCACAGAATTCCCATGGCGCTCCCCGCAAGGGCAAACCAAAATTAGCTCGGAGCAAGCCGAAGTTAGCTCAGGGCAAGCCTAAACGGAGGGATCAGCCCCAGCGCTCATCTTCGCAGCATCGCTCTCGACCCGTGCCAGTGCCCCAGCGTCGAGAGGAGGGTACGGCGGCTCCAGAGGAAGAGAGCGGCGGCGACCTCATTTATGGCCGTCATCCTGTTCTGTCAGCGCTAGATGGTCAACGACAGCTCAATCGAGTCTGGATTTTACCTCGATTGCGCTACGAGGCTCGCTTTCATACGCGACTCAATGCCGCGAAAGCCGCAGGAGCTGTTATTGATGAGGTGAGTGGTCATCGTCTCGATCAGATCACCGACTATGCGAACCATCAGGGTATTGCGGTCCAGATGGCTGCCTATCACTACCTTTCGTTAGATGAGCTAGTGGAGAAAGCTCTGGCGCTGCGGGATGATCCCGTCTTAATTGCCGTTGATGGTATTACCGATCCCCACAATTTAGGAGCCATTATTCGCACCTCAGAAGCCTTGGGCGCTCAGGGGGTGATCATCCCCCAGCGGCGCGCGGTGGGGATCACCTCTGCGGTCGCGAGAGTAGCGGCGGGTGCTTTAGAAACGTTGCCGGTGGCTCGTGTGGTGAATCTCAACCAGTCGCTGGAGAGCTTGAAGACGTCAGGTTTCTGGATTTACGGCTTGGCGGCGTCTGCACAGGAAACCTTGCCAGACGTTAAATTTACGGGGCCAACGGTGCTGGTGGTGGGTTCAGAAGGCGATGGCCTTAGTCTATTGACACAGCATCGATGCGATCAGCTGGTGTCGATTCCCCTACAGGGAAAAACAGCGAGTCTGAACGCTTCGATTGCCACTAGCATGGCGCTTTATGAGATTTATCGACAGCGATGGCTGCAGCGACTCCATTTGCCGTCCCAGGGAGATAAATAGATAGTTTTCAAAACTTCCGAGATGGGGTTTGATATTACATAATATTAAGAAAGGCTTAATTTGCCTCCAGAATAGTCACTTTAAAGTTCTGCATCAATAACGAGAGGAGCGATTCTTGGCCACTACAGCAAATGTATCTCCCGAAGGTTTATCGAGTCGCCTGGCTACTTTTTCTAATCGCTTCGGGTTGGCTTGGTGGGTACGGGTCACAACTCGTACGCCTAATTGTGTTTACTACTTTGGCCCTTTTCTCAATCAACAGGAGGCCTATGGTGCGATCGCAGGTTATGTCGAAGATTTAGAGCATGAGCAGGCTGAGGGCATCAATGCGGTGGTACAGCGCTGCAAACCCGATCAACTCACCTACGAATTGTAAGTGCTTTTCTAGGCTGATTCTTCACGGTCAAGGCGCTGCAGCCACTGTTCAATATCGTGCTGCACTTGCTCTGGAATCTCCCAGGGGAACAGGTGTGCTGTGTCAGGGTAGCAAATCCAATCGCTGTGGGGTAATGCGTCTGCGGTTTCTTTGCTAGATGCAGCCGTAATGTTGCGATCGCACTGACCCGCCAGCACTAGGCAGGGACAAGTAATTTGCGTTAACTGATCGAGTCGGTCATAGCCTTCTCTTAGTGCAGCGTTGAGCGCTTGGGTGGCGTGGGTAGAGGTTTTGAGGTAGGCCGGTAACGCGTCCTTGGCCAAGTAGCGATAGGCCTCAGCGCTATGGCGATGAATGAGATGTCGGAACAGGGATCGTCGGCCAAAGGTGTTAATATTCCAGCGCCAGCCAGGGGCAATACCGTTAATAAGACCTGCGATCGCCGTGTACAAGTTATCGCGCCAGGTCACGGTTGGATGGTTGCCGATCGGCCTTGCGGCAGTCGCCACCAAGATGACGCCTTTGACGCTCCCCGGATGGCGCAGTGCCATTTCCATGGCTAGAATACCTCCCAGCGACCAGCCTATAATGATGCATCCATCAAGGTTGTAGCTACTCCATAGTGCCTCTAAATCTTCGAGATGATCAGACATCTCAAAGGCCGACTGAACTTGGCTCTGCCCATATCCTCTCAAGTCAGGCGCAATAGTTCGATAGCGTTGAGAAAGCGCAGTGGTGAACACAGACAGACTCTTGCCTGAGCCGGGATGTCCATGGAGGCAAAGAATTGGCTTTCCAGCGCCCTGAATATCAACTTGTAAGGTAACGGCGGTTCTCATGGGGGGGCGGTTCTCA
>JBAUJD010000426.1:0-5332 GCA_049683515.1 Thermosynechococcaceae cyanobacterium
GAGCAGACGCCCATTCCCATTGGCGTGCCCAAGACCGGCCAAATGACAGAGGCGATGGGGATGGCGGTGGCCCATAACATTGCAATCAAGTTGGGGGTTATCTCCGCCCAAGCTGTTACACCCACTCTGGAGGCGATTTGCTTTGCTGACTTTGGCAACGGCGGTATTCTGTTCCTTGCTGATCCGGTGTTGCCCGATCCAAAGACCGGCAAACGACGGCGAGCGATGACCCTGAGCGGACGCTGGGTGAGCTGGATGAAAACGGCATTCGAGAAATATTTTTTAGCCAAAATGCGGTGGGGAGCGGCGGTTCCCTGGCCGGAGCGCTTGGGATTGTGGGCTGTGGGTTTATCCCTGGTAGAGCCAGTGCCAGAGGCAGAGCCTCGTGCTGTAGCCAAGAAAGTTCATAGTCACCGAAGGGAGGCAAGAAATCCATGATTATGAGTTTTGATCCGAATGATGTTGAGCGACTGGCACAGCGCTTTAAAGTCCTGGGGGAGCCGACTCGTCTGCAGATCCTGGCAGCGATCTGCGATCAGGAACGAACGGTGCAAGATATTTGCCAACGCACGGGGTTGAGTCAGGCCAATGCCTCTAAGCATCTGCGGTTGATGAAGGATGCAGGCGTCGTGATCTGCCGTAAGCAGGGAATTTGGCGCTATTACCGCATCGGTGCACCAGAGGTTCTCGATCTTTGCCACTGCACCCAGAAGGCCATGAAGCAGGCAGAGAGATTGCCTTGTTCGGATTCATTTGATATGGAGGCTGTTGGATAATGGTGATGGAAGCCCTTTCGACTCCAACTGATCTGCCCTCTGATCAGAAGCTTAAATCTTCTCAACTCAAGCGTTGGGGACTTCTGGCCTTGCTCCTCGCCCTGTCGGGAAGTGGAGGAGGATTGGTTCTAGCAATGCGTTCTCCACAGGAGACACCGACTGCTATCGCGGCTGCGCCCCTCAAGGTGAAGACTGCGATCGCAGCTCGAACGTCTATCTTTGGAGATCGCACCCTCACCGGCACCGTTGAATCTGCCGAGGATGTCACCTTGACCAGTCGCGTCATGGGCCAAATTCGGCAACTGTCGGTGCGAGAGGGCGATACCGTCACTGCAGGTCAACGCATTGCAGTTATTGATGTCCGCGATATCCAGGCGCAAAACAATCAGGCAATTGCTGCGATTCCCCAGGCGCAGTCTGCCGTCAGTATCGGACAATCTGCTTATCTAGCGGCCCAATCGCAGCGGAACCAAGCTCAAGCCAGCGTGCAGCAGGTTCAAGGACAACTGGCTGAGGCCCAGGCTGAACTCGCCGATGCCCAACTAACCCAAAAACGAATGGCTGCTCTTCAGACAGAGGGAGCCGTTAGTCAGTCTCGGTTAGATGAGGCTAATACCCGGTTAGCGGTGGTACAGGCCCGCATTCGCCAAACCAATGCCGGAATTGCCCAAGCCAAAACAACAGTGAATCAAGCTGAGGCCGCCATGCAGCAGGCCCAAGCCCAAGTGCGACAGGCCCAAGCCCAAGTGCAGCAGGCTCAAGCCGGAGTCGATCAAACTCGCGTTAACTTAGATTATGGCACTGTGATTGCCCCCTTCGCGGGGGTGATTACCCATAAATACACCGAGGTCGGTGCGATGGCGGGTCCAGGTCAAGCGCTGGTAAAGCTAGAGCGCAGTGGACACCTCCGACTCAGTGTTGATGTGCCGGAATCTTTGATCGGCCAGATCAGAAAAGGTCAAACGGTGACTGTGCAGATGGACGCGCTTCAGCGTCAGGCGACGGGTCGGGTGAGTCAGATTATTCCCTCTGCCGATCCGACCGCCCATACCTTCACCGTTAAGGTGGCCCTGAATCCAACACCAGAACTACTGCCGGGGATGTTTGGTCGGCTGCAGGTGCGATCTCGTCAGATTGGCGATCGCCAAGGTTTAATGATCCCAAAACCCTCATTAGTCAAGCAGTTTGGCGTTACAGGTGTCTTCAAGGTTGTGGACCGTCAGGCTCAGTTTCAGCCCATTACCACGGGTCAGGTTCAGGCCGAGAAAGTGGAGGTGTTTTCGGGCTTGGAGAAGGGCGATCGCGTGATTACTAATCCCAGCTCTGAGTTGAAGAATGGGACAGATCTGCAAGTGAGTTGAAGAGAGTTTTGAGTTTAATAGGGAGGTCAAACATGTTGATAACATTCCATCGAGTTCTAATAGGTATTCTCATTGCTGCTCTAATGTTCACCTTTCATTCTCCAGCGGCTCAGGCACAGACTAACCCAACTGAACTGGCCCGTGCCGTGACTGAAATTGAGTCGCTAGATGCGATGAGATCAGGTCTGGCGTCTACCTTAGAAGGGCAGACTGAAGCGCCTACTCAGGCAACCATGAAAGAGGTTTGCAAGCCAGTGGGGATGAAAGCCCAGCAACTCAGCAAAGAAAATGGCTGGCAGGTGAAGCAAATGGCGAAAAAGTATCGCAACCCCACCCATGCTGCAGATAACCTCCAGTCCATGAGGGCATTAGCTCAGTTGGAACGACATCCCGAGCAGATGGGGCTGTGGGAACGGGAAACCATAGACGGCCAAGCAGGCAGTCGTTACTACCGCCGTATCAATGTGGAAGCCAGTTGTCTGGCCTGTCATGGAGCCAAGGGGAATCGTCCCCAGTTTGTGAAAGACAACTACCCCCAAGATCGGGCCTATGACTTCAAGGTCGGAGATTTACGGGGAATGTACGCCGTATTTCTTCCTGACACAAAAGCTGCATTGCAGGCAGCGGTTCGTCAATGAAGAACAAGATATCGGTTTTGAATTTTTAGTCAGCACCTTAGGAGAATTCTCCCATGAAAATAATGATGGTTTTTGTTGAGATCGCAAACTTGATTGGTATAGCAATGACGGCCCCCGCCTGGGCGCAGGAAATGCAGCGATCCAGGCTTGGCAATACTGTCATCTCCCAAAGATCCAGACACTTTAACCCCGCCACCGTAGAAACCATTTCCGGCAAAGTGGTCCGGGTGGACCAGCGAGAAAGCCAAGGTCGGATGTCTGGAATGGGGATCCATGTCTCCGTGGAAACCGCGCAGGAAACAGTGGATGTTCATTTAGGGCCATCCTGGTATCTCAACAACCAGAAGTTAAGCTTCAAGATTGGTGATCAGGTCGATGTCACAGGCTCCAGAGTCGCCGATGCTAGCCAGCCCACGTTGATTGCGGCTGAGGTGCAATCAGGTAACACCGTGATGACTCTCAGAGATGAAAATGGCCTGCCCGTCTGGGGCCGCAGGGGGCAAGGCAGAAGGATGGGCCGCAATCGTGGGATGAGCAGAGGCCAGTGGAGAGGAGCGCAGTAGCGTTCTTCCTGTTCCCGCTCATTATTACGTTTAGATGGATTAAAAATTATGTGGTGTCGTATTCGTCAAACTCTATCTTGGCTGCTGTTGCTAGGGGCTTTAGTCTTACTGATTCTGTTTGGAATGGGGCGATTTACAGCGCCACCTGCTGCGGCCCTGATTTCACAACAGGAAGAGGGCACGAACCAGATGCTGTACCAATCCCGGCAGACCCTCAAGGATCTCAACGGAATGAGCTGGCAGGCGATCGCATTTAAGCGCATCCGTCCCAATGGTGAAGCCACCATTAATCTACGGCTGGTGGGGTTCCCTGGCGGGGTGGAGCTAGAGCATCCCCATCCACTTGCGATCGCAACTTCGATGGGCCAAACGTTCACCGCCGCAGATGTCTCTAGCGAGATCAATACCGATACCCCGGCTGGGCCCAATGTCGGTCAATACGATCTGCAGCCCATTTTGCCCCAGCTTTCTGATGTGATGCCTGTCCGACTGTCTTTGCCCACGACCGATGGCTCGGTCGTGGCGCTCAATGTGTCACCGGATGCCATTCAAGAATGGCAAACCGTGGCGTCCCAAAGGTAATGGTGGCGGCAGCACCAAACTAGACTTTCTTCACCCTATTCATCAGAACCGTAAACCATGTGGAATCAACGCTATAGCCAACCCGATTATGCCTTTGGAACAAAACCAAACGATTTTCTCGTGGAAGTCATAGAACATATCCCGAAGGGTCGGGTACTTTGTCTTGCTGAGGGGGAAGGCCGAAACGCAGTGTACCTCGCTCAACAGGGATGCCGTATCACTGCGGTGGATGCTTCCCCCGTCGGTCTGACGAAAGCTCAGAAGCTTGCGGCAGAAGGCGGTGTGGAAATAGAAACAATCACGGCAGATTTGGCGGATTATGAAATTCAGCCTGATACCTGGGATGCGATCGTTTCTATTTTCTGTCACCTCCCAGCGACCCTTCGTACGCAAGTCCATCGGCAGGCGGTTGCCGGGTTGCGACCGGGAGGTGCATTTGTGCTAGAGGCGTATCGACCTCGCCAACTGGAATTGAAAACGGGCGGCCCGCCCACCGCTGACCTGATGATGAAACTGACGTTGCTCCATCAAGAACTGGATGGATTAGTCTTCAAACACGCTGTAGAAAAAGAGCGAGACATCCAAGAAGGGCAATTTCATCAAGGACATAGTGCGGTTGTCCAGGTTCTGGCCCTTAAAGAAGCTTGATGAAATAGGGGCATCACGGCAAGACTGATCTGAATCTTTGAAACATGTTTTGAAATGGAGGTTAATCGATGAGCGAACTCTTCTCGCCTGAATGGATGCAGGCTTACCTGAATCAGTGGAATGCTGAACCCGATTTGGCAGATGCCCTGGCAACCATTCATTTTAATTCCACCATTGCCTATGGGTTTAAAGATGCACCCACACCTAAAGGGGTACTGACGGTTGCAAATGGACGTGCGATCGCAGCCGGTCCCTATACCGACCAAGCCCTGAACTGGGACTTGCGGGCCAACCTCGAAGACTGGCAAAAGTGGCAGGCCAAGGGGTTGAGCATGATGGGGCTGAGCATGGCCTACATGAGCGGCAAGCTCCAATTTGAAGTGGGCGATTACGCTTCTATGATGAAGGATCCACGCATGGTTGGACCGTTTCTCAAGTCTTTCTCCGTTATGGGGCGGGTTTTAAGCCTCGCTTAAAACTCATAACTCTAAAGATTTTTCCAATCACAAGGTTTGAATATGAAATCTACACTGAAGCACAAACCAGTAGAGCTGCAAAAGCCTGGGAATTTAACTGCGAGTCAGTTGCGATCGCGTCAATCTCAACTCACCCTTATTGATGTCCGCAGCAAGCTGGAATATTTGGCAGGACATATTCCGGGGGCGCAGTGTATGGGGCGCGATCTCATCCTTCAAGAGGTGCCCAAAGATCAGCCTGTTGTGATTGCCTGTATGTCAGGCCACCGCAGTGCGCCAGTAGCTCAC
>JBAUJD010000427.1:0-2036 GCA_049683515.1 Thermosynechococcaceae cyanobacterium
CAATCGACTCCGCCAACCTAGCCGCGACTCTTTTTAGCTTAGGCGGTGTTTCAGGGTGGGGGGGGAGTTCAAAGGTATCGTCTGATGAAGTGCGATCGCAATCTTGTGAAGACATAGCCGAAAAAAACAAAGAGACGTCAAAGCCAACTCAGGGTTAGCAAAGGGATGGAGTGTTCGAGCTATAGAAAGCGACACCCAGCTTTAGTATAAGGTTGACTCCCTAATAGAGTCAGTCGATTGCTCCCAATTAACACTGGGTAACCTAACATGCCTGCTCCCAATCAAGACGTTACGGTCCCGATTGCCTCACTCCCGATTAAGACAGCATTGACCGGAAGGCAACTGTGGAACATGAACGTGGGATTTTTGGGCATCCAGTTTAGCTGGGGGCTGCAAATGGCAAACGTGAGCGCCATCTTTGAACATTTGGGGGCCAATGCCCATCAACTGCCGATTCTGTGGATCGCAGCCCCGATGACCGGACTTTTAATCCAGCCGGTGATTGGCACGTTGAGCGACAATACCTGGGGGTTTCTCGGTCGCCGTCGGCCTTATATGTTGGGGGGAGCCGTTTTAGCTGCGATCTC
Organism: Thermosynechococcaceae cyanobacterium; assembly: GCA_049683515.1. Classification (GTDB taxonomy): domain Bacteria; phylum Cyanobacteriota; class Cyanobacteriia; order Thermosynechococcales; family Thermosynechococcaceae; genus RCC1774. The sequence continues at coordinate 588 of JBAUJD010000427.1, forward strand.
ACTCATCTTGCTGCCCCATTCTTCTTCGATTGGGATGGCCTTTGGCCTGCTGTGGCTACTCAATGGCGGAGCCAACGTCAGCATCGTGCCCTTTCGCGCCTTTGTGGGCGACCTGTTGCCGATGGCACAGCGGATTCAGGGGTTCACGATGCAGAGCATCATGCTGGGATTAGGGGCGGTAGCGGCGTCTGTGTTCCCTTGGGTTCTGAGTCACTGGTTTTCAGTCAGCAATACTGCCACGCTCCAGCAGCAAATTCCGCCCTCGGTGGAACTCTCGTTCTATATTGGGGCAGCAACCTACTTGGGGGCCGTGGTGTGGACCGTACTCACCACCTCGGAGTATCCGCCCACGGAAGAGGAAGCCTCAGCGGCGCACGGCGGCTTATCGAGCAGTGTACATGGTTCCTGGGAGGTGTTGCGAAAGATGCCCAAGGTGATGCAGCAATTGGCCTGGGTCCAGTTTTTTACCTGGGTGGGTCTTTTTTGCTTCTTTTTGTACTTTCCGCCTGCGGTGGCTCGCAATGTGTTTGGGGCCACCAGTCAAGATTCTGCGCTCTACAGCACGGGCATTGAATGGGCAGGGCTATGCTGCGCGTTGTTTAATGGGGTCTGCGTGGGTGTTTCCTTTGTGCTGCCGGTGCTGGCTCGGCGCACGAGCCGCCAAATTACCCATAGTGTTTGCCTTGTGTGCGGTGGCGTCAGTTTGCTGGCGATGGTGGTCATCCATAACCCCTATCTACTGTTGGTCACGATGATTGGTTTTGGCATGACATGGGCTAGTGTGCTCTCGCTTCCCTACGCGATGCTGACGGGGTCTGTGCCCGACCAGCAGCGGGGTGTTTATCAAGGGGTTTTCAATATTTTTGTGGTGGTGCCTCAGATTTTGGTGGCCCTCGGCTGTGGCTGGATGATGGAGCATTGGCTCCATGAAGATCGGCTGTTGGCTGTTGTGGTCGGCGGCGTGTTTTTGTTGGTTGCTGCGGTTCTCACCTTGTTTGTTGAGAGTGAGGGGGAATAGGAGGGATGCGATCGCAACCCAGATCTCTACAGCCTCGTGATGTATATTAAATGTATAAACATTGCTATGAGCGAATGACTATACAGAAACTTGCTTTATGGGGTAATTCCCTTGGGGTTCGCTTGCCTCAATCGATAGCACAAGAGATGGGCCTGCAGCCCGGAGCGCTGGTCAATATTTCAATGGAAGGTGAAAAAATCGTCCTTTCCCCCGCAAAACCAAAATATACGCTGAAAGCCCTACTCAAGGATGTCACATCCGCACAGCAGCATAGTGAGGTGGATTGGGGTGATCCTGTAGGGGACGAATCTTGGTAATTATTCAAGGGGAGACGCCCAGGCGGGGAGATATTCTCAAGCTCCAGTTCAATCCCCAGGCTGGCAGGGAGCAAGCAGGGTATCGTCCTGTGATCGTCATTTCTCCGGTTGAAT
>JBAUJD010000428.1:0-2699 GCA_049683515.1 Thermosynechococcaceae cyanobacterium
GTCGTAGGTCAGTACAGCATCCTTTTTAACAGGTGCATCAATTCCGGGGGTATCAATCAGAACATTGCCATCTTTGAGCAATTCATCATGGCAGTAGTACTCAATTCGCTTGAGAACAGCGCTATTAGCCCCTCTACGGGCATAGCTAGCCGCCTCTTGAAGAGTAGAGAAGCTAAAATGCTCCATCGGGTAGGTCGCGTTTGCTTCTGGCTGTATATAGTTTGCGTTGTTGATATATCCCTCAATTAATAGGTTTAGCGCGGAGGCGCGTTTTGCTTTGTCAGAACGACTTTCTCCCCCTTCCTCTTGAATGACTTGTTGGCAGGTCGCTTGTACGCTCTTGAGATCTTCTACAACAGTGCCATCGATCATAAAGCCCAGACTCTGAATGAGGAGTCGAGCCTGTTCAAAGATTTCAACTTGACTGAGGAAGGTAAGGATGACTCGCTCTTGTCCTGCCTCTGCATAGGCAATCTGGCATTCTGTACCCGTTGCATGTCCCTCGGCGCTGTAGAGTAGCTTCCGCTCTAGCAAGGCGTTGATCAGCATTGACTTCCCTGCACTGAAAGCCCCTGCAAACACGATCTCAAAGGTGGGCGACACCGCTTTACGGAGGGAGCTTTGAATTGCAGAAACCTCCTGGGAGTGTAAGTCTGGCTCTTGATAGGCTAGTTCTAAAAGCTGATGGACTTGATCTTGAAGGTTCTGGTGCGTATCAACAGGTTGAGTCATAAGAGCAGAGGCAAGAACGCTAGGTGGTCTGAGTTGCCCCTAGGGTGCCCCGACAGTTCTGATAATCAGACAGCAATTTATCTCTAAATCTCGTGAATTTAGGTCTATCAGCGATTGATGCGTCTATCACTCAAATATTCATTTGAAGAAGTATTTTTGATGCGATCTCACTTCATCTCGGTTCGCAGTCGTTATGCTTGTCATACAAGTAGTACAAAGGACGTTCTATGCTGACTGTCAGACTCAATGAAGAGATTGAGCAACAGCTTGCTGAACTGTTGGCCCATGAAAAAGATGCCAATCGCAGTGACCTGATTAAACGGCTCATTCGTGAGCGCTGGCTAAGCTTGCAACTGGGTAAGACAATTGTGGAACGACGAGGTGGACATCCTCAGCATCTCTTAACGGATGCGCCGCCCAATCTCTCTGAGCGCTCTAATCGAAAACAGGCGATCGCAAACTATCTACAAAATGCTTAACGATAGTTTCGCTGTCAGTCACGCTTGAAATAAGTGGAGCTAAGCGCCATCAAATTGAAGCTTGAAAGCCATGCGTAGAAATCTTTTCTGCGCCGAAGCTCTGCAAGTTGTACCCAATATTGCACCCAAAAAGACAAGGCTGAAGACGCTGTAATCAGAGCTGACTACCTGGGAAGAATGCCATTTTTGCCAGCAGTCCGAACAGGGCTAGGACAACGCCCACAATCAAGGTCCATAGGCGGTTATCTGTTCCTTTGATATCGTCTCTAAGGTTGTCAAACTTGTTTGCTGTCTCAGTTTTGAACTCAGATACGCTTGCTTCAAGCGAGTCGAGACGTTCCTCTGTCCTGGTTTGAGAAATCTTGACCTCTACTATGTCAGCAGCGATCGCGTCTAATTTACGATCCATCTTCTCGGTCATCGTATCGAGCTTTTGATCGAGCTTCTCGAAAATGGACTCGATCCGATCCAGCCGCTCTGGTGGTGCTTGGGTCATCCCTCCCCTCCCATAAGTTCACGCTGGGCAGCTTCTGTAATGACTTTACGGAGCCAGACAGATTTGTTCGGCAACTGCTTTAGAGCTACCTCTACGTTCTGAGTAAGACGAACACAGGTGAGCTTGTCCGATAATGGCTCAGCATTGCCGTCTTCTCGCTTGAATTGCTTAGCCTTGAACTCAGGCGTAATCACGGGGTTTGGGTTTCCTTTGGGCATTACTGCAAAGCTCTGAAACACTTATCCCAATCTTACACGGAAAAATTATTGTTTAACAGGGATAAGACAAGCTTACCCAATGTTGTTCAACTTTGTCCCCTCGATTGTACCCATTTGCGCTAGATTTCTCTAGATTCTACTGGACGATCTTGGAAGACAAAAAAGCCCCGAACTCAAACAGAGCGAGGGTCTTATAGATTCTATTGGATTACTTAAGATTCTAATTAAATGGAGCTAAGCGGATTCGAACCGCTGACCCCCTGCATGCCATGCAGGTGCTCTACCAACTGAGCTATAGCCCCAAGGAATCCTAATCATGCCCTGAATGAGGGTCTCTCGTCAAGGAAAACTAAGCACTAAAAACCCGACCTTTCACTTGCAGCCCTTAGGTCTTTGTAACGAATTGAGATCAGAAAAGCTAATAACCTTCATCAACTTAACGAATGCCTTCCGCTATGATTGAAGTATCTTGACGCAGGTGAACGGCATCATCTGCCTGTTGTAATTGAGGTAGCTAGCTATGAAACTCATGCAAACGCTCAATCAAGTCCTGCAATACGTATCAGATGCTTTCGTTTGGATCTTTGCCACTCCCGAACATCACTATCCAGCCACGGGCATGGTTCCTTACATGGGTGATGCCTATGATCGATCATGGCATGATTGATCTGCGTTAGCCTGACAGACGATGCCTGGGGTTCGATGCCTGGGCTTAAGTGGTTTTCAGGTGAGTTGCAATGACAGAGGGATTAGTCTGGTCAGCCTTGCTCTTAG
>JBAUJD010000429.1:0-1568 GCA_049683515.1 Thermosynechococcaceae cyanobacterium
CTTGCTGAAAAAGTCAGTTTACGACGAGAGGGTCCCGGCGATCGCAAATTCAGGCATCGCTCGGCCTGAAAGCTGTCTTGGGTATAACGCGCTAAAACTCCTATGGTCGTGTTCATCACGCTTTAGAGAGCGCAGAAGCACCTTAAGACAAAAAACATAGAGCCAAAAAAGCAGCATAAGCGCCTGACAGAGCCAGCGCTCCAAGTTGAGCACCAGAAAAGTAATAGCAATGGCACACTGAGCCGTTTGCGCCAGCTTCGGCATCACTCTCGCGAGCGAGAATCGTCGCTTGGCTTGTCCAAACTTGCCCTCAATCTCAACGCGGACCGTTTCATCTTCTCGTGCCTGTTGCTTGAGAGTTGCCTGTACCGTCGAATCTTTCTTCGGTCTCCCCAGCGGTGGCCCACTAAGTCGGATGCCCTTATCCTTGCACCAGTTGCGATTACTTCGAGTTCGATAGATCTGATCCGCATGGACCGATTTCGGATAATGGCCAAAGCGCAAGTGAAACGCTTCAACTTGCTCTATGAGATGGGTTGATTCATTGAAGTTATCCCAGCTCAGCGCATCAAGGAACACACAGCCTTGAACACAACTGACCGACAACTTGGCCCCAAACTCCACCGGCACCCCCGCTTTGCCCCGAACAATAGGACGCACATGGGGCTGACTCAGGCTCACAATCCGGTCGTCAATCCGGTGAGTGCGACGGTCATACATCTGTTTCTGTTGGCGATAGAGTTCATCAATCACCAGCAATAAGCGGTACTGCCGCCGACTGAGTTTTGCCAGCGATGCCCCTGCTGCTATCAACTCATCAATATATCTGAGGTTCCGACTGAGATAGTTGAGTTGTTGACGAATCCCTTTGCGCGTCAATTTGCCACTGGCTCTACGTTTTTTGGCGACGGCCAGATAGGCTTTTCGCGCTAGCTTGCGATAGGTCCGAGGCTTGCTCTTAAACTGATGGGGCACCTGGGCATACAACCCATCAACGATTGCTTCGCGATGGACTCTGGCCGCATTCAACAGCCCCAAGTCTGTGGGGTAGTGAATATCAGCCGGGGCACAGGTGGCATCAAGAATTAACTGACCTTGAGGCGGGGGCGGGTCGTCATCCGTCTCTGGCGGCTCTGACGAGTCACCCTCTGGGGACATATCCTCCATCGCTAGAGTCGATTGCACCACGTCTTCATTGACCTGAGCCACTAGCTCTAGACTCAGGCGGGTGCGAAAGTGCACCAACATCGAAGGGTGAAACGGGGCTTTGTCTTGATACTCACTAAACCCTAGAAAGTACTGCAAGTATGGATTCTCGCGGATCTGCTCAACGGTCTCTTCGTCGCTGGTTCCCAGCTTCTCTTTGATAATCAGTGCCCCAAGAGCGACACGAAAGGACTTGGCGGGTGCGCCCATCCCCTCACTAAACTGCTCTGCATAATCGCTTGCAATGCTCTGCCACGGAACTAACTCGGCGAGTGTTACCCAGCGATTGTCGCCGGACAATTTGCCACCAAAGGGCAAATAAAAATTCTCAAAGGAGAGCTGGCCTGGGGAATTGCTGCGAT
>JBAUJD010000430.1:0-2195 GCA_049683515.1 Thermosynechococcaceae cyanobacterium
GACGTAGCTTGCCAGCATGGTGTCAAAGGCAACGCCTGCGAGCTTAATGCCCTGATGCTGAAGAACAAGGCGGTCGAACTTAGCGTTTTGCAAAACTTTAGGATATTTGGCGTCTTCTAAAATAGGACGCAGCGCGTCTAGAGTAGTTTGCAGATCTAGATTTTCACCGTCAGCGTGGCCGGTGGGGATATATGCGATCGCACTGGGATCATCTTCCCAACAGCAGCCAATACCCACCAGCACCGCATCTCTCGGAGACAAGCTATTGGTCTCTGTATCCCAAGCCACCGGTGTTTCCGTAAAGCCTTGCAGCTTCTGGACCAGGGCGTCTAATTTTTCGGGTGTGTCAATCACTTGGGGAGTAACCACTGGTTCAACAGGGGTTTGGGCCTCAGCGGTATCCGCCGCGCTAAAGAACCAAGTTTCTGGATCATCATCGACCTCTACGGAAGAAGGTGCTGCAGGAATAGCATCGCCACCGAACTGCTGCAGAAGCTCATTAATTTGACTCAGAAAGGATTGAAACTCTAGTTTTTCTAGCACCGGAACCAAGTCTGTGCGTTCAAACCCTTCTAACTTGCAGTCTGTAGGCTTAATCTCTAACGGTACCTCAAGGGCAATTTGGGCCATAAACTGAGAGTGGTAGGCAGACTCCTTTCCTTCAATAAGCTTCTTCTGCACTGCACCCTTAATCTGATCCATTGAGGCATAGACCTGATCAAGCGTTTTGTATTCACCAATCAGCTTGACAGCCGTTTTGTGACCAATCCCTTTCACGCCGGGGATATTGTCAGAGGAGTCTCCACAAAGGGCTTTGTAGTCCACCACCTGCTGCGGCGTGACCTCTAGCTTTTGGAGCACTTCTGCAGGGCCGAATTCGTTGGGGGCCGCTCCGCTCCGGGCAGCGGGGCTATAGATGCTGCTTAGATAAAGAACGGTGACTTTGTGATCGTCGTCTACCAGTTGGAAAAGATCGCGATCGCCACTCAAAATCTTGACGCGAAACCCGTCTTCTTTGGCCTGAGTTGCCAGAGTGCCAATGACATCATCGGCTTCATAGCCCGGAGCGACCACAATCGGCAATTTCAGCGCCGTCAAAAGCTCCTGTAGATTTTCTAGATCGGGGATAAAATCTTCCGGTGTTTCAGAGCGCCCTGCTTTGTAGGTGTCATCGGCCTCATGGCGAAACGTCGGGCCACCGAGATCAAAAGCTACCGCTAAATAGTCAGGCTTCTGAGTCTTGAGAATTTCGAGCACATTTTTAAGAAACCCATAGCAAACGCTGGTGGGAATACCGGTAGAGGTTCGCAGCCCTCCTTCACGGCCTTTAGAGAAAGCGTAGTAAGACCGGAAGGCCAGGGAGTGACCATCAATCAGAATCAAAGTGGGGGTAGCGCTGGGGGCTGAGTTAGATGCTACAGGCACTGACGGTATATCCCTTATCAGTCATGGATATTGTCAGCATAGCGGGTTTGACGAGCATCCTGAACAAGGTGTTTTCATTCAGCCGAAAACGGGGTTGGGTTCGATAATAAACCACTCGTGATACAACGTTGCCAGGAAAAACTCTTCTCCAGCAATTTTGTCGCAAACCGCCATGAAACCTGATTCATGCCAGGTATTGCTGTAGGTGGTGTCTTGTAAAAAGAGGGTTAAAGAACAGCCATCACTGCTGAAAAGGGTACGTAGAACGGTGATGTTGTCGTGCTGATTGCTATCAACAGGAAGAAGAACAGAGCAGTCTTCAATGGTGAGAAAATCGGGAGAATAATACTGCAGCACCGATTCCCAGCTATCTGGCCCTTCATGTTTCTCGATAATGCGATCCCAGCGGACCGTTTTAATCTTGGCGAGGGTTTCTGGTGCAAGATCGGTGAGTTTCATGTTTAAAGAAAGCTTAGTTTTCTGGCTTGATAACTGGAGGCAAAAGATCTTGAATTGCGATCGCAACATCAGCGAAGGCCAGTGGTGTCACCTCCAACGTCTCAGCCAAGCTCGTTTCAGACTGATAGCGCCCCTGATAGGGTTGACGAAAGACATGGAGTTGGCGCTCTAGAACATCTAGAACCCAATACTTGGCAATCTCTGCACGGGCATAGAGAATCGCCTTTGTTCCTAAGTCGTACTTGAGACTAGAGTCTGCCACCTCTATCAGCAGTAGAACCTCCTCTGGCAAAGGATGGTGGGTGCTGTAG
>JBAUJD010000431.1:0-3112 GCA_049683515.1 Thermosynechococcaceae cyanobacterium
GTTTTTAACAGACATAGGAGTTACCGATTGCTGAAGGAGCGGATTAAAACGACGGAAGACAATGCATTTTGAAAAGCTAGACCGTTTCTAGCTTGTTAAAGCCTTCTTCTAGGCTAGCAACTACGCCAAGAGACCGAGCCGCTTGCCATTGTCACGGGCCAAGCGAATCATATTTTGTCGAGGAGTGCGCTCAATGCCGAGCTGGTTGCAGACATTGGTGATCACACGAGAATGAAGCGCAATGGCCTTTCCTCTCATTTTCATGAATTCAGGCTTGCCGATTAGCTGCTTAAGCGTCAAAACGATAGGTGCAAACATTTGAACTTCCTTTAGTGTTTCGCCATGTAACTGAATGTAACAATTAATTTACAAAAGGTCAAGATAATTGCTCTTTCTCTTTTTGTATGGTATGAATACCTGCCTCTATGAATGCATTCGCTGTGATAGTCCTTGTTGCCTGCTGTGTCTGCCGTTGAGGAGACTGTCTTGCAAGAGCTTTCCCTTAGCTTGGCGTGGCAAAGATCTCTGCTGGCATTGCCTCAGATTTCGTCACATGTAACGAAATATTGCGAAAACGTAAAGACCTTGTTACATTTTTGGGTGTATTGCAATTTTTTGATGAAGCGCCTTTTGGTCAAGGTGGTCGTGATTGGGTTGTGTTTTATGTCCGATAAGTTGCAAACCATTGATTCAGCGCAACTGCTAGAGCTGTATCGTTTAGGCGAACGAGAGTTCGATCAGGTAGATCTCGATGACGAGGCTCTCTGTGAAGTGAACTTGACTGGCATTCGCATGAAGAATGCGCGTCTAGCTTGGGTTAATCTGAGTCAGTCCGTCTTCACTGGCGCTGACCTCACAGGAGCGGCATTGATGGGTGCCATGCTGTGGCGAACCGTGTTTACCGATGCAACCCTACACTGTACCGATTTAAGCCGCGTAATTATGATTCGCAGTTCGCTGTATCGAGCGGATTTGAGTCAAGCAAATTTAATCAAAGCTGATCTTCGTCTGAGTGATTTGAGAGAGGCCGATCTCAGAGGTGCTGATTTAAGACGAGCCGATCTACGCTATGCAGACCTGCGGGGCGTCCAGCTTGAAGGGGCTAGATTAGACGGCGCAAACTTGACCGGTGCTCAGTTTAATCATCATGCGAACCGTTCACAGTATTTACAGGTCGATCAACTCACTTTCACTGCCATAAGCTCGTCTGACTTAAACGACACATACTTGTCGGTAAGAGATAGGCATTGCAGGACATTTCCAATCAAAATAAACGGTGCCCAATAATAGGAAGGGATGCGACAAGCTCTGAGAATCCTGCATATTAGAGCGTGAGGGATGCCGCACCACTTCAATCCAACCGCGCTCATTTCCCTGATAGTGAGGTACCGCCGATCAGCGAAATTTGCGCTTGCCGGAGTGCTTCATCTTTTGTAGCTCCATTCTGAAGCCCTTTACCAAGGGCTTCGATTTTTCTCTTTAAACTCCTTCCCCGCACTAAACACTGGCACAACAATCGCCTGAAACTTGATCGCCTTCCCAGTCTGAGGATGGTAGCCTTCTCTCGCTTTGCTGTGGGTAATGTCCGTTTTGAATGCGAGACAACACGTAGAATCACTGAGGAAAATTGTGTTTAAGAAAACTAGGGTAGAGACAGGGAAATCATTGTGACCCCCATCACATGTTCCTGTGAACAAGATCACACAAGAAAAAGTATTTGAGAAATAAGGGCGTTAAATTCAAGGCACTATGGGCCTATGGAAGATCCCACTTTCTCAGAAAACTAATCTCTGTTCCCCTGAGATAACTGAGCTTCCAGATTTAACAATATTGAGGCTTTGCTCAGTCTTCAACCTCAACCATTCTATTTTTGATGACTGTGATTTGAACCGCATCATGACCATCACAGAAATCCTATAGCCATTTCTCTCAATGATGAAGAAAGCTCTACTTAAGCTTGGTCTTCGGTCTACTCATAACCGTCGAGCTAACTATTCTTGCGATCAAAAAATAGATAACTCTGGCTTTGCACTTCCCATGTCCATTGCCTTGGGACTCTGTATGATTGCACTAGGTTTAACAACCGTCATTATTGCCCAAGATGATCGAGATTCAGCCTTTCTTCGAAGAGATGTAGCAGCTAGTTTGCTAACTAGCGACAGCGCTATTGCAGAAATATTGACTGACTTTAGTCTCCAAGAAAATTCGATTTTGCTGGGCCAGAGTTTTGATCCCGTTAATCAGAAGACAGGAAAAATTTTTTTAGGTATGGACGGCATCCCCAATTCTGGAGATGAAAAAAAGACCCCCATAGATGAGTGGAGTTCACTCAATCCCCACTGCTTATCAGAGCAAGGCTTGAGTAAACCAACCTTGACTCTGACAAATTCTATCAGCAATAAATCGAGTTACAAAATTTTAGCCTATCGCTTTAGTCCTCAGAATCAATCGGGTCATTTGCTTGTCGAAGGAGTCCACAACGGCATTACGTCCCATGTGTATGTCAATCTGGAGCTTTCCCATGACTCCTCTGGCTTCCCAGGCGTTGTAGCAAGCACGTCTGTTTACTGGCAAGGACGCAGTCTTGAAGGTCGCAACGGCAATCTCTATTTTAATCCCAAGGCTTCTCTAGATGAAACGCTATCGGAGAAAGCAAACGTTGGCGATTCTAATCGCCCCACCTATCTCAACGCGATTTGGAGCGGCCCTACAGATGGGTCGTTCACCGATCAGGTGCAGGGGAAACTGGTGGCCTGCCCCCTGACGTATACATTGCCCGCGTCACCCCAGGGCAAAAATCTAGGGTTCATCAAGAGTAGCCTCTCCCTCTCGGGGCAGGGGTCAGGGGGCATAGACTATCAGGCCGATGGCATTGAGCTGTCGGGCACAGATGAACTGATGGTGGATACGACGGCTGGACCTGTTCATCTCTATGTGAATTCGGCAACGGTTCTGAGAGATAGTGCCAAAATCCGTAACGTCAGAACAGATGGAGCGCCTCCTCAAGTGGGCGATCTACGCATCATCCAGACAAGAACAGAATCTGCACCGGTCGCTCTTTTTGATTCGACCTGTATTGATCATGCCTTTGTCTACAGTCCCTACGTAGATG
>JBAUJD010000432.1:0-3693 GCA_049683515.1 Thermosynechococcaceae cyanobacterium
GTGAAAAAGACAAATTCTTTCTATGACGTGGTGATAGTCGGTGCTGGCCCCGCCGGGGTGGGTTGTGCCGTTGTCCTTAAGGAGCTAGGGCTGGATAACGTCATCCTGTTGGATCGATTCCAGGTGGGGGCTTCCTTTAGCCGCTGGCCAGCGGAGATGAACCTGATTACGCCCTCGTTTCCGAGTCATGGTTTTGGCCTACTCGATCTCAATGCCATTACCTTAAAAACATCGCCAGCGATCGCTTTTCGACGGGAGCATATCAGCGGCCAGCAGTACGCGCTCTACTTGCAAACGGTGGTCGATCACTTCCAACTGCCTGTGAAGACAGAGACAGATGTTTTGGCTGTTGACCCCCTACCCCAGTGTCAGGGGTTTAGCCTGCGAACCTCTACAGGTGAAGTTAAAACTCAGTTTGTGATCTGGGCCGCTGGAGAATTCCAATACCCAAGGTCAACGCCATTTTTGGGGGCAGACCACTGCATCCACAATTCTCAGATTCGCGCTTGGTCAAATTTGCCGGGGGATGAATTTACGATCATTGGCGGCTATGAAAGCGGTATTGATGCCGCCACCCAGTTAGTTGCCCTGGGCAAGAAAGTCAGGGTTCTAGATCGGACCGGGGTGTGGGGGAGCCAGCAGAGTGATCCGAGTATTTCACTGTCGCCCTATACGCTTCAGCGCTTGGGGATGGCCTATCAAACGGGTCGTCTCGAACTGGTCAGCAATGCTGCCATTGGCGAAGTCAAAAAAATGCCAGGGGGCTATGCCATCTACAGCGAATACCAGAAATGGCTGACGGTGCATCCCCCCATTCTCTCTACGGGCTTTGAGACCAGCTTGAAGCAAATTGCCCCGCTGTTCCACTGGTCGGAGAGTCATGCCGTCTTGAACGAGCAAGATGAGTCTACCCGCACCCCTGGTCTGTTTGTGGTTGGCCCTTCAGTGCGTCATCCTGGTCTGATTTTTTGCTTTATCTATAAGTTCCGGCAGCGGTTTGCGGTGGTGGCCCATGCGATCGCACTCCGTTTGGGCATCGATCCTGCCCCCTTAGAAACCTATCGCCAGTCAGGACTGTTCCTTGATGACCTCTCTTGCTGTGACAACGATTGTATCTGCTGAAAAAAATTAGATTGCCCTATCTTCTTGCTGCCATGCCCCTGCTCACCCCTCCAGCCCAGCGCTCTATCGTCATTATCGGTAAAGAGAATACGGGCAAATCTCAACTGATTGCTGCCCTGACCGGATGTTCGCCCTATAGCAGCAACTTTCGCGGCTCTACCCTTGCCTGTGAAACCTATGCAGGCGATGGAGTGACCTTTGTTGATACACCCGGTATTTTGTACCGCTCTGATCGAGCCACAACGCAAGCGGCTCTGGCGCAATTACAAACCCATGACATTGTGCTGCTGGTGGTCAAAGCAACGCACATTGATGAAGATCTGGCGGATTTATGGCCTTTGGTCGCGGGGAAGCTCGGCATTGTCGTGATCACGTTTTGGGATAAAGTTGCGAGTTCTGGATTTGCCCATCCGGTTGTCCGTGACTGGAAACAGGCTTCTAATATAGAGTTTATGCCGGTAAATGCGAGAAGCTTGACCCGCGCGCAGCGTCATGAAATAATCGCAGGTCTCTCTGCACCATCGGCCTTTCCTCATCAATGGCATCCGCACCCTGCCGGATGGCGGATTGAACCCCAGCCCACCCTTTTGGAGCATCCGCGCGTCGGATGGCTGGTTGCGATTTTGCTCCTCTTTTTGCCTGCCATCCTGGCGGTTGGGTTTGCCAATCGCTTTGCTGCGATCGCAGATCCCCTAATGCAAGGGCTGATCAAACCCCTCATCGACGCTCTAACCGGTTTACCCCCTTTGCCCGAAGCCATGCTGATCGGACGCTACGGCTTGCTGACGATGGGGCCGCTCCTGTTTGTTTGGGCTGTACCAACGGTCATTCTGTATGCCCTATTTCTGGGCACTTACAAAGCCAGTGGCTTGGTCGAACGGATCACGGTTGCCCTGCATCCGCTGCTGCGCCCCTTTGGCCTATCTGGACGGGATTTGGTGCGGGTCATGATGGGGTTTGGCTGTAATGTCCCAGCAGTGATCAGTACCCGTGCCTGCTCTAGCTGCGCTCGCAAAACTTGCATCTCTGCGATCGCCTTTGGTTCAGCCTGTTCCTACCAGTTGGGAGCCACGCTGGGGGTGTTTAGTGCAGCCAATATGCCCTACCTGGCGATTCCCTACCTGGTTTATCTGACTTTGACAACCTTAGTCTACACACGCTTGATTGCGCCCAAGTCGGCTCGCTCTCTTCAGAACAGCCTCATGATTGAGCACCGTACCTTTCTAGAACGGCCACGCCTAGCTGCGATCTGGCGAGAAGCCCAGGGAACCCTCTACCAGTTTTTTACGACTGCGATTCCTATTTTTGTCGCCATTACCTTAATTGCATCCGTTTTAGACGAGTGGAATCTCCTGACTGCTTTGGCAACCATTCTTCATCCCCTGATGGGAATTTTTCGCCTGCCGCCGGATGCTGCTTTACCTATAATCCTGGCCTCTATTCGTAAAGATGGCCTGCTACTCTTTGCTGAGGCTGATACCCTCTCGGTCCTCACACCGCTACAGATTTTTACAGGGGTCTATTTGGCCGGTGTATTGTTGCCTTGCCTAGTCACGGCCCTCACCATTGCCCGCGAACAGTCACTCCGGTTTGCGCTAGTTTTGATGGGGCGACAAGCCGTGGCTGCGATTGTTTTTTCTCTGGTATTGGCATGGGCAGGGGACTGGATTTAACGCACAAAACGGTACCAAAACCGAAAATCTGGCGGATAATACCCTACCAGAGTTATCAGCCGCCATCCGTACAATTATAGTTAGGTGAACTTGCTAAAGCTACCATTGCTCATATCTTCTGAAATGCATACAATATATGTATAACCTTTGAATATGATCCTCAAAAAGCCCAAGCAAATTGGCAAAAGCATGGTGTTTCGTTTGCTGAAGCTGAATTGGTGTTTTTTGATCCTCTAGCCATTCATGACGTTGATCCTGATTCAATCAGCGAGGAACGCTTCATCACAGTGGGGATAGGGAACTCAGGATCACTCTTGGTTATTGTTTACACAATGCGTGGTGATGCAGTGCGCTTGATTTCTGCCCGTCGCGCAACTCGACAGGAGGCAAAAGCTTATGAGGAATGAATATGATTTTTCAAAAGGAAAACGTGGTGCTGTTATCCCATCCACAGGTAAAACACGTATCACAATTTACTTAGACGACAATATCTTAGATAGCTTTCGGCAAAAAGCAGAAGCTGAGGGTCTTGGCTATCAAACTTTAATTAATGAAGCATTAAAGGCCCATCTTCAAAAGCCAGCAAAACAGCCATTGACCGAGAATGATTTTCGTCGCGTTCTTCGAGAAGAGTTAATTCAAGCAAATAGCTCTTCTCAAGCCGTGGGTAATGCCTAAAAAGTCCATGCAAGGGACGCTCGATTTAAGGCGACTCGGTTACTCTTTAGATGTTTTTACTCGCGCCCCTGATGGCCGAGCCGTTAAGTCGCTCAGGCAGGATTTTCATGATAACTAGCCTTGACCATTTAGTTCTTACAGTCCGCAGTATCGAAACTTCTATCCAGTTCTATGTCGAGGTATTAGACATGAAGAAAGAGATATTCGGCCAAGGTAGAGT
>JBAUJD010000433.1:0-8403 GCA_049683515.1 Thermosynechococcaceae cyanobacterium
CCCCCAATGCCAACGGAAGCGACTTCCCAAACTCCCATCTGTTTTTGTGCCATCTTGCCGCTTGCCTAATTACGTGCTGAATCTTTTGCTGTACTCAAACCTTCCACAAGCGATGTGAATATTGGGTTCTCTCTCTCAAAAGAACGGCTGTATACCCATTCCTTTTCCATCTGTTTCTAAGATTACCCTCACAAGTTCCTCAAATTTAAGGGGTATAAGTTTACCTATAGTGAATGCTAGGCTCACCATGTTACTCGCAAAACAGGCCAGATTTATTCAGTTTCTGCAAAACGACTTAAACCTTTCACCGGATGCGATCTCAGTGGCTGATAAGTCAAGTCGGCGCGATCAGGGTCCCCTCTCTGTTGTGCTGTGGCAATACGGTTTAGTGACGCTAGAACAGTTGAATATCATCTTTGAGTGGTTGGAACGAGATCGGTGACGCGCCTGATGTTAGACCCCTCTCGACTGCTCGTAAAATATCTATCTCAAAAGGGTCTAGCTTTTGAGGCATGTCAATTTCAGCAATGGCTGACCCCTTCTTGACGAGCGGCTTGCTCGACTGCAGAAGCAACAGCAGTGGCAACCCGTGGGTCAAAAACGGAAGGAATAATATGATCGCGGCAGAGCTGTTCGGTGCTTACTAACGTTGCTATTGCAAATGCAGCCTGCAAATGCATGGTGGTGGTAATGGCTTCCGCTCGACAATTCAATGCCCCTCGAAAGATGCCGGGAAAGGCTAGTACATTATTAATCTGGTTCGGATAATCACTGCGGCCTGTTGCCACCACGGCCACATCACCCTGAATGAGTTCGGGCTGAATCTCAGGGATAGGGTTAGCCATCGCAAACACAATCGGGTCTTTCGCCATGGACTGCACCATCTCGGGAGTGACCACACCAGGGGCGCTAACGCCCAGAAAGACATCTGCTCCCTGCATGGCATCGGCTAGGGTTCCAGAGGCCTTGCAGGCGAGGGCTTGCTTACGGGAATTAAGATCGGTGCGATTTTGGCTCACGATACCGTTGCGATCGCACAGATAAATCTTAGAAACCCCTGCTTTTTGAAGGAGTTGAGCAATGGCAATGCCAGCCGCACCAGCACCATTAATGACGACCTTGATCTGCTCCATTGATTTATGCACTAGTTTGAGGGCATTGATCAAGGCGGCGAGCACTACAATAGCGGTGCCGTGCTGATCGTCATGAAACACCGGAATATTGAGTTCGCGGCGCAGTCGTTCTTCCACTTCAAAACAGCGAGGAGCACTGATGTCTTCTAGATTGATGCCTCCGAAGACGGGCGCAATTTGCTTCACTGCTTTTACAATCTCATCAACATCTTGGGTCGCCAAACAAATGGGGAAGGCATTAAGCTGACCAAATTCTTGAAACAGCATGGCTTTTCCTTCCATGACAGGCAATGCCGCTTCGGGGCCAATATTGCCGAGGCCCAAGACCGCACTGCCGTCGGTTACCACCGCCACCGTTTTGCTTTTGATGGTGAGATTATATACCTCGTCTGGATTTTGTGAGATTGCCGTACAGATTCTCCCTACCCCTGGGGTATACGCCATTGCTAGGTCATCTTGACTGTGGAGGGGCTGTTTACCCTGAATTATAATTTTGCCACCTCGATGGAGATCAAAGGTGCGGTCTGATACCTCAATAAGCTGAACGATGTCTAGTGCTTTAACAGCGTCTACAATTTGTTCAGCATGTTCATTGCTGGTGGCGTCAACCATTACGTCCCTGAGTTGCATCGTGTGGGTGCGCTCTAGCAGCTCAATATGTCCCAAGCTTCCTCCTGCCTTGCCAATGGCCCGAAAGACCACTGCCAGTGCACCGGCCCGGTTTGGCAGTCGGATTCGTATCGACAAACTATAGCTAGGGTTTGGCGTTAGGTTAACCATAATTGTTGTCAAATCAGATAGGACGTGAAAGGTGTATACAAGCACTGAGGCTAGTGCTTTTGCATTCTACCTGATCCCTTAAAAATCGCCTTTCGGTTCATCCAGACACTGTCAAACCGCAGTTTATCAGGGAACTCATTGCGATGATCGGTGGTAATCTCCCCACTCCGCATCGTCAGCACCCGATCCTCAAAAAGGTCAGGAGATCGCCCTGCCAACAAGTCTTTCGACTGGGCTTTATCACTGCGACCTCATCAAAGATACGCAACGGAATCCCTTCGATGGTGTAGGTAAACCCGAAGCGCTCAAGGTTAACTACCAAGGACTTTGGTCGCTCGGCATCGATAAGGAACACCGTATGATTTACGCCGTCACTAATGAAGCCCTTATCCTTGTGCACCTTATCCTTGTGCAGTTGAGACATCATTACTGAACAGTGTTAGTTTTCTCCATTACGCTAAAACTTCAGTTTTTGGGGTAAGCAGCAGATACAGCCCCGGCACCACCAGTAGCGCGATGAACGTCGCCGCAATCAGCCCAAAGATGATGGCACAACAGAGCGGCATCCAGGTCGGATCGCTAAGGGCCAATGGAATCAGACCCACAATGGTCGTAATGCTGGTCGTCAGAATGGGTCGCAAGCGATCCGCCGCACCGTGAGCCGCCGCATCGCGGACCTTCATCCCCTCGTTCTGATAGCCATTCATCGTATCCACCATAACGATCGCATCATTGACCACGATGCCAACCAGAGCAATGATGCCAATAAAGGCCGTGAAGGAAAACGGTATCCAAGCTAGGAAAAACCCGCCCAACGTCCCAATCAGGGCAAAGGGAATCGCCATCAGAATGATGAACGGTTGCCTGAAAGAGCTGAACTGCAGCACCAGCACCGCAAACACCATGAAGACTGCCAACCCTAGCGCCTGCCCTGCTGAACCGAAGGTTTCCGCCTGATCTGCCGTTTCACCGCCAAAGCTGTAGGTGTAGCCTTGCGGCCAGGACTGCTGCATCTCTTCTAGCTTTGGTTCTAAATCTGCGAGAATTTCCCCCGTCGTGCGACTGGAAACTTTAGAAAAGACCGTGACCGTTCGCTGACCGCTGCGGTGAGTAATCGATAGCGGCGCTTCCCCCTGAACCGTATCAACCACCGTCCCTGCTGGAATGACCGGCTGATCAGTGTTGGAACCAAAGAATCGGATCGTTCCCAATTCATCGCGCCGGGTGGGACCGCCCACAGCACCATTACGAGACGGCCAAGCCGTACTGAGTTGAATATCGAGGTCTTCTCTATTCCCACCGATGGCGAAGTCACCCACCTTACTGGTCGTCATGTAGTATCGGGCTTGGGCCGTCAACTCGTCTTCACTGATGCCATAAAAATCGAGCACCTCCCGCTTAGGCAACAGCTTCAAATCAGGTTGAACATCTCCTAAATTGTCGCGGACATCGCTACTGCCGGGAACCTGTCGCAAAGCCACCTGAACCTCACCAGAGAGTTGCCGCAGCAGATCCATATCGCTCCCGGCAATCTCCACCTGAATGGGGTCTCCGGTTCCTGACGGGCTTTCTGCCGTCACAATCAGTCTGGCACCGGGATAGGCTTCCATCTTCTGCGATAGCTCTTCCCGCAGTTCATCAATATAGGCAAACGAAATTTTCTGCCGTTCAGATTCAGGAACGAAGACACAGGAGAAGCCCAGCAGGTAACTGCCCTCAGAGGGGCTGAGGTCGCCAGAACTGACGAGATTGCTCTGTTGCCCTGCGTATTCGATGACGCTTTCAAAGTAGTCCTTGGTGCGTAAGACTTCGCCCAAATCATCCGCTACCTGTTGAGACCGTGCCAGAGTCGTAGTCGGCGGCATTGTCACATTGACGCTCAGCTTACGCGAGTCTGAATCCGGGAAGAAGACGGTGGGAATCTGGGTAAAGGCAAATAGTACACAGACCAGGAGAGCAACGGTTCCTAGCATCCAGGCTCTTGCTATAGCTTTATTTCGCACTGTAAAACGCAAACTCCAGCGGGCAAACCGTTCCGAGGCTTTTTCACTGAACCGATCCATCTTCGACTTCTGATGCCCACCTTTGATATTGCCCAACAGGTAGCGAGACAGGGGGATATCGACAAGGAGAGCGATCGCAAAGCTCAATATCAAACAAATCACTGCCGTAATGGGCAGCAGCCGAATAAACTTTCCCATCGTGCCACCAATTGCCATCAGTGGCGTCATTGCCAGAATGGTAGTGAGCTGTCCGGCAAAGGCAGGCACCGCGTAGGTACGAACGGTCTGCAGCGCTGCCTGATTAAAGCTAAGGCCAGCGGTGAAAATAGCTTCGTGCATCCCCTCCATCATCAAGATGAAGACATCCACTAAGATGCCGAGCGCCAGCACCATACCCACCAAGACCATATTGTTGAGGGTCTGGCCCATCAGCCACAGCACCGCCAAGGCACCTAAAAAAGTGAGGGGAATCGAGAGTCCGGCAATTAGCGCCTCTCGCCAAGTCAGGGCAAAGAAGAGAATGATGAAGACTGCGATCATTGCCTGCAGCGCATTGGAAAATAGATTGCCCAACTGCTCCCAAATGATCTCGGAGTCGTCAGCAATGACGCGGTATTCCATCCCGAAGGGCCAGTCATTGGGATTTTGTTTCGCGACTTCGATTTCCGCCAGAGTCGTGTTGATCACCTCAATCGTGTCCTGACCCGGCACCTTTTTGATCCCGATGCTAATCACGGGTTCAAAGGCTTCACCCTGATAGCTAATAGAGGCACGGCTGTCCTCTTGCTCCAGCTCACGGCGCACTTCCGCGACTTCGTTAAGCCTTACGACTCTTTCATTGAGTCGAGTGATGGGTAGATTGCGGAGCGTGTCTAGATCACGGAAACGACCGTAAAAACGAACCTGAGTCCCAATGGTGTCGCTTTCAACTTCATCAAGAGGCGCATCTCGATTCGCGGCTCGAATCTGATCGGCGACGGTATCGGGAGAAACGCCCAGCTCTGCCAGACGAGCCGGGTTCATCAGAATTTGTACAACTTCAGACCGTGCCCCACCTAGATTGACTTCGGTAACACCAGAAAGCTGCTCTAGACGGTCCTGAAGCTTCTCTGCAGCGAGACTCAGAACGGTGGCATCAAGCTTCCCGTAGAGCGCCACGGTAAGAATTGGAGCATCACTAACCGAGACGGCTTTAACGATAGGCTTATCGGCTTCCCGAGGGAGGTTCGGTTCGGCTTGAGAGACCGCATCCCGCAGCAATTGGATAGAGCGATTCGGGTCAGCGTCGGAGCGAAATTCAGCGTTGATGAGTGAGAAGCCACTGAAAGAAGAACTTTGTAGGGTATTGATACCTTCAACGGATTTGATTTCTTTTTCTAGTTCATTGGTGATCTGCTGCTCAATGGTTTCAGGATCGGCACCGCCCCAAGTGGTGGTGACCGATGCGATCGCAATATCAATATCGGGATTAGACTCCTTAATCATGGAGCCATAACCTAGAAGTCCCCCGACAATAAACAAAAAGCACAGCAGAATGCCAAAGATGGGGCGCAGAAACAGAAAGCGATCAGCAGCGGAAGCTTTTAACTGTTTCTCAGGCTGCTTTTGAGTCGGTGAGGTCATTTCTATACCTCACCACTATTGCCAGTTACCTTCACCGGAGCGCCATCAACGAGCCGATTTTGTCCTTCCGTCACCAACAGGTCGCCGGGTTGGACACCGCTGGTAATCTCACGTTGCGTCAGTCCATTAATGCCCAGCTCCACAGGGCGCTGTTCTACCTTACCTTCGGCTTCATTGACCACAAAGACATAGGGCTGCTGGTCGCGGTAGACAATCGCGTTTAGGGGCACAACGACGGCGTTTTGTTTAGAGGAGATCGCAATCCATTGCGACACTTGCTGCCCGTGCTGCAGCTTGGCATTTCCTTCCGTGATTCGGCTTCTCACCTGAATCGACCGCCCCCCAGGACTGACGGCAGGATTCACCGCAAAAACCTGACCTTGGGCGCGGGGTTGACCCATTGGTTTATTACCGGATGCAGACTGAATTTGAGCCTCTGAGCCAATCAAAATTCTCTGTCCAGGCTGGACCCGCTCCCCACTGGCATCCGGGACATTCGCAATCACTTCAAAGCTGCTAGGGTCAATGACGATAATCGGAACTGATTCGGTAATGCCTTGATAGTCGCCCCCTAGACGGGAAGAAACAGCTTGAGGCGTAAAGGCTTCCCCTTCTCGAATATTGAGATAGGCGACGATGCCGTTGAACGGCGCGTAGAGCTTAGTGCCTTCTAAAGCAACCTTCGCCTGCGTCAGTTGAGATCGTGCTGTGGCGATTTTAGAATCTCCCGCCTGCATTTGCTCACGAGCGGACTGCACTTGGGCCTGGGCTGTTCTCACCTGAGCCAGAGACGCATTCACCTGACCTTGTGCTGCTCGAATATCGGCTTGGGCATTTTGGACTGCATTCCGATAGGTATCGAGTTCGTTAGCGGCAAGTGCTCCCTCATTGAAGAGTTGCTGATATCGACCGAGTTCCGTCTGGGCCAGCTTCAGACTGGCAGATGCTTTAGATTGTTGTGCCCTACTTTGGTCCACCTGCGCTCTGGCTTGAGCGACCTGGGTTTGAGCCTGAGCAACGTCCGCACCATTGACAGCTTTCTGCTGTCGGGCCTCGTCAATTCCGGCTTGAGCTTGGTTAACATCCGCTAGTAGGTTGCGGTCATCAATCCGGGCCAACTGTTCGCCTTGACGCACCCGATCGCCTGCCCTGAGCGGTCGTCCATTACGACGAATGATGTAGGTTACATCTCCCTCGGTATCAAAGGTCAGATGCTTGAACCGAGCGGCTTGAACGGTTCCCTCACTGGAAGCCCATGCCTGAATTGGACCTGAACGGGCAGGCGTCACCTGTACCGGCAGCGGCGCGATTTGAGTAGCAGTGGCTTGACTCCCTTCAGATTTGCCCTGCAGACGCATGACGGAGAGACCTGCGATCGCAAGTACAACTCCGAGAAGAGGAACCAACCACCAAAATTTGCTAAATGCAGATTTGAACACTTTTGTCTGAGCGACTTCAGAGTCAGGCTCAGCGTTCGGAACAGTCAGAGTATCCGTATCTTGAGGGATCTCTTCTTTGAGAGTCGTTGGCCCACCGTTACCATTGACCGTCAGTGAATGGCCAGGAATCTCAGTGACCACAATATAAGACTGGTGCTGGGACGGAACGACTTTTGTAGACATGGCGTGGAACCTTTTGGGGAACAAGATAGGATGGTGACTGCAAATTTGGAGACTTTTACCGAGCCGAAGCAGAAGATGCTTTCGTTGTCTTTTGCTTAGAGGATGCTTTTGCCTTACCCCCCATCCCTTGCTCAAGAACCTGAAGCAGTTCGTCGAAAATCTGCTCAACCACCCCCATATTGATGTCAGTTAAGGGGCCTTCTTCAGCTAATCGCTGCGGATCTATCTCTAAACGCTCAAAAATCAGGCTGCCGAGTTCATTGGCCAGCGTGTTGACCATATAAGTCGCTAGATCCGATTCGATCCCGCTGTTGATATCCCCTTGGGCAATACCGCGCTCAACGAGCTGTTGAATATAGTCACTAGAGGCTTTCTTGGTCTGCTCAAGCACTTCATCTCGAAACGGCAGTGCCCCATACCTAGCCCGATAGGTCAACTGACTCATCGTCGGGTGTTCAAAGTCAAAACGGGCACTGACTCGGAACAGCCAGCGCAGATAGTCAAAAAAATGTGCTGACTCGGATTGCTCTGCATTTTTCAAGAAGGTTAGCTTCTCTTCGGTAGCAAACTCAATCAGGTATAGGTAGAGTCCTTTCTTATCTTCAAAGTATTGATAAACACTGCCCTTAGCGATGTTTGCCGTCGCCACAATTTTGGTGATCGAAGCGGTGTTGTAGTCGTGTGCCGCAAATTCTGCGATCGCAACCTCTAAGAACTTCTGGCGTTTTTCGTCTGGCAGATTAAAGAAAGTTCGAGTTGGCATAGTTCAGCCTAGTACTGTGACCAATTAGTCACATGACTAATTGGTCACAGCTTAGCTCGATTATTAGTGCTCTGTCAAATCTTGTGTGCATGAGTTCTTGGAGGCTGTGTATATTTTGCTTCATGTTTTATTTATGTGTTGTCGTGTGCCACGCTAATTGTCCTCACGTGCCACGCTATGGCTCAAAGAGCATCCCGGTGTTGAAGTCCTCAGTCGAGATCGCTCCAAAACCTATAAAGCAGGCATGAATGAAGGGGCACCCCATGCGATACAGGTTGCAGATCGCTTTCATCTACTGCAAAATCTTGAGGCCGTCGTGGAGAAAGTCTTTCAAGGTCAAGCTCAGGCACTCAAAACCATTGAAATTACTCTGTTGAAAGCCAAAATCGCTGCGATTCAAATAGCAGATGATGTTCCTGCTGTAGAGCCTGTTTCTGAAGAACCTCGGGTTGATCCAACATCCCAGAAAGCCCTCAATC
>JBAUJD010000434.1:0-4208 GCA_049683515.1 Thermosynechococcaceae cyanobacterium
CTTCAGCAGCCAAGCGGTTTGTTTCTCGATTTCGACGGGCCCACTCAACGCAGAAATTAACCATCGCCACCAAGACGGCTGCCACAGTGAGTCGATTGCTGCAGATTCTGGGCTGGGCAATGAGTCCGATGATGCTAAAGTCTTGTTCATCATAAAAACGTAAAAAAGCGACCGCGATAGTTAAGACCGTTAAAGTCGTTACTGGCACAAGTGCAAGGAAATTAATCCAAGTCTGACGGCTGAGTAAGCCCATTATACAAATTCAATCGCGATTGCTACTCTCCGATCTCCGAACTGATATCGATAAGTTCCTGTCCCTTCTTCTAGCAAAGCCCAATCCAATCTCGCCCTACACTGTATCAGGATCAATGCCCAGCGATCGCATGGTATCGGGATCAATATATGGGCGATGAGGGATTCGAACCCCCGACATCTTCGGTGTAAACGAAGCGCTCTACCAGCTGAGCTAATCGCCCCAGTGCTGCAAATAATCAGCGACCCGTATTGTAACAGACAATCCGAGAACTTTTGCAGGTTTAGATCGCAAGCCTCTACACTAAGGTCGCACAGATAATCAAAGATGCCCGAACTGCAATGCCCTCAGGCCGGACGCACGACCAAATCACGCTTCGTTGCCTACCTTGGCTAGGGGGAGTATCCCTGCTCGTGACGTTCAATCTGGGACTGACGGCCTATCTTTGTGGTGGCTTTCTCTTTAGCGGTCTCATGTTTGGGCCAGACCTTGATATCTACTCTAAGCAATATCAGCGCTGGGGTGTGTTGAGGTTTATCTGGGTACCTTACCGAAAAGCCTTGAGCCATCGTTCTTGGCTTTCCCATGGACCTATCATCGGGACCAGTCTGCGTCTTTTGTATTTAGGGATATGGATTGGGATAGTCTTAGCGCTCCTACGCTTAATGGCCCGTGGTGTGGTGCCCTGGTCTCTCCCTGAAGCCGTTCAAGTCTTAAAACAACTATGGCACCAGCATCCTCGCTCTTGTGTTGCGCTGCTGTTGGGTTTAGAAATAGGAGCGATGAGTCACTCGCTCAGTGATGTGGTGGGTTCCAGGGCCAAGGCAGTCTTAAAACGCTTCAAGCAAAAAGTAAAGCGTCGTCCCCGTCAGCGTCGTTAAGTCATCTTCAACTTACTGGGGATTCTTTTCAGTCATAATGTTGCATTATGGGGAGATTCTAAGCGGTTGTAATGCCATGCCAAGCCTTGATGGAGATGCGACTCTCCAAATCGTGACGGTGACAGACTTGCTCACTCAGGGGAAGTCATTAGAGGTTCCAGTACTCATCACCCAGGTTGATTCTGCGGCGACGCTGCAAACGCTGAAAGCTAAACTGCAGTCAACGTTCTCTGATGACTCTCCGGTGACCGTGTTAGGGGGCTTATGCGATGCTGAACTGCAGTCAACACAGCTCACTCTAGAGCAGCTTAGTGATCAAAAGAAATTGGCTTACCCGATTAGTGTCTATCTACCCGCTCAGGTGTCAAAAGTTGCGATCGCACTTCAGCAGTTCATCAACGTAGTGGCTCAACTCCGCCATCCCGAAGACGGCTGCCCCTGGGATCTGGCCCAAACGCCCCAAAGTTTAACGCCCTACATTATTGAAGAAGCCTACGAGGCGGTGGATGCCATTGAGCAGGGGACCAGTGATGCAATAGCAGAAGAACTCGGCGATCTTTTGCTACAAGTAGTGCTGCAGTCCCAGATTGCTAGTGAGAACAAGGATTTTACCCTACAGGAGGTCACCCAAGGCATTACCGATAAGATGATGCGCCGTCATCCCCATGTCTTTGGCGACGTGAAGGCCAACAGCATTGAAGAGGTTCATCAAAACTGGGAAGAGATTAAGGCTGCTGAGAAAGGCCAGACGACGGATGAGCCAGAACCACTGAGCCAAAAACTGCAGCAGTATACCCGCAGCTTGCCGCCGTTGATGGCAGGCGCGAAGCTCTCTGAAAAAGCAGCCGCAGCGGGTTTAGAGTGGCCCACGGTTGAGGATGTGTGGACTAAGTTCTACGAAGAGCTGGCTGAATTCCAAGAAGCGCTCTTGAGCAGCGACACTGAGCACCAAACCTCTGAGCTGGGTGATTTACTCTTTACCCTGATTAATGTCGCTCGTTGGTGCCAGCTCGACCCCAGTGCAGCGCTCAGGAGTACTAATGCCAAATTAATTGCTCGGGTCAGCCGTATTGAAGCCAATAGCTCTAAGCCTCTCACCGATCACTCTCTTCAAGAGCTAGATACATTATGGAAAAAGGCAAAACAAGAGCTAGCTGGGCGACAGGAGCCGGTCACTGAGTCGCAGTTACCCGCTTCAGATTTAGTGTCCCCTGAATCAAATGAGCCGATTTAAATCGGAGGATTACCTGGTCAGGTCTAAATTCAGATCACCCTATCGTGCCAAACCTGCAGTAGGAAGGCTTTGCTAAAATAATCAGAACTGAGGGCTAGCACCCAACGCACAGGATAGCTTTACTGAGATCGCAGCACTAATGCCCCGCTTACCCCAGCAAATCTCGTTAATGGTTTTGGGCAAGACACCAATATGCTGCGCTAACCGAGTCTGGGTAATCTCTAGTTCATCGAGTTCATCTTGAAGCATTAGACCAGGATGGAGATGAAATGGTCAATGGTGATATCAACCCGTAGCCGATTGCTCCCTTTTTAGCCAGCCCAGTAGATCACCCAGCTCTTCAAAATCCAGCAGTGCCTCACCCAGAGCCTCCGTTTGCTCCAGCGACAACCCTTCGATTTGCGATCGCACTGCTGGTGAAATCTCTCCAAGACGGCGGGTAAGCTGGCGGAGGACGAGAGACTGATTGCCTTCTACTCGACCTTCATCCTTAAATGTCTTGATAGATGACAGACTGTTGCATAATTTCCTTGCGGAGAACTCGATTGATAAAGCTCCTATCCAATGATAACCCGGCCAGAATTGCTGCAGCGGCCACCACATTGCTTTGCTCTCGCATATTCTCCATTGCATCAGCCCTTGATGCTACCTGCCGTGGCGTCTGCCCCTTGTCAGATGTTGGCGTCAACACAGCAAGTTGTTAACGCAATGGGTCTCCCAAGCAACCACGAAGCAAAATCGCTCGAAAATGACTCTGCGAGGAACTTACAAGTGCTATCAAACATTGAGTGATTTTATCAGACTACACCGACTAGATATTGCGATCGCATCTTTGACCCAGAACAGATAAGAACACTACCCGTTCAGCTTCTCACCATGCCCCAGCTTCTTTTTAGCGCCCCTGCACTCACCCAAGCCAAAGCGATCGCATCCCAACCCCCCATCGATCGCACCCGCCCAGAGGTCCAGGAAATTACCATCGACGGCCCCAAGTTCTTGGATTAGGACAGCCTCATCAGTGATGAAGCGATCGGCTATTTAATATCCGCTTAATATCCGCGACCCTCTTATTGGCCCTAAAACACAGCAAATTCAAGGGATAATAGGATGATCCGCAATATTTGTACCAGGGCTACGGAATACCTTGGGAGAGGGACAGTGAAATCATGGGGACAAAATACACCACTTCAGAAATCTGCATTTCTTTCTTTGGAGACACTGCGCCTCTGTACCCCATATTTAACCAAGTCGCTGCCCAAATTGAGGCATCAGAGGGTGATATGTCTACGACTGCAAAACTTGTCCCAGTCATCTGTCATGCCCTCATTGACTCTTCTATTTCCATGCATGGCGTGAGCAATAGCGGTCAGGTTTGGAATTCAGAAGCAGACGCTGGCAGCGCCATGGCTCAGATGTATGAAGACGAATCTAGTCTGTATGCTGGCATTGAACAATCTAATCAAATCGAAGCAAAAACAGACTGGATGGTTGTTACCTTATCTTTTTGTTTTGAACGCCAAGGTCACTTTGATGCCATCGAAACCTCCATCACAACAGTAGAAGACGTGGTGGATGCCCTCAAGCAGCTCTCTGCCCTGTCTGCTCAAGAGGATTGTCTAAGAGCATTTAATCTACATTGGTCGCCTGCGACTGAAGAAGAAAATATCACCGATGACCAAATGATTCAGTACTACCCCAATCTCAGGACGCTATAAACATCATGAAGTATATCCCCATTGCTTTGGCATTAATAACTACACTATTTTTGGCGGCCTGTGACTCCCCAGCACCACCAACGGTCGCCCCATCGACGACGCCCCAAGCTGAGAGTCTGAAGCAG
>JBAUJD010000435.1:0-2073 GCA_049683515.1 Thermosynechococcaceae cyanobacterium
ACCACGCCCCAGTAGTCGCCGGTGCGTTCTAGGTAGGTGTTGAGAAATGCATTAGCAAGATCGGGCCGGTCATTGAACTCCAGATCCATGACCAAAAAGGCCACATCGTAGATCGTATCGATATTACGAAATTCAGTATTGAACTCAATGCAGTCAAACACCTGAATCTGGTCTTTAAATAGACAGAGATTATTGAGATGCAAATCTCCGTGGCATTCTCGAATCTTGCCCTCAGCCTGCCGTTGGGCATACCAATCCTCATGTTCATGGACAAACCCCTTGATGTACCCGTAAGTCTGCTCAAACTGCTTTTCCGTTTGGGTCCACCCGACAAAGGGCAGGCTGAGCTGGAAGTTATTTTCGTCTATTTCATTAATGGCCGTAGCACTACCGTTGGCGCAAATTTCGGCATTGGTGGCGGCAATTTGGTGGAATTGAGCGACTTGCTTAGCCAGAGTCTGCATGATTTCTGGGGTGAGCTGGCCTTGGTGAAAGAGGTCTAGACCACTTTCTTGAAACTGGCGCATCTGGACGGTGTATTCTACGGCTGTTCCTGAGTGCTTGAGAGAAAAATAGCCTTGGGGAGATTGGGTGATGGGGAGGACGGCGAGGTAGAGGTCGGGGGCAAGGCGGCGGTTGAGGCGGAGTTCTTCTTGGCAAAAGTGCGATCGCAACGCCAAGGTCGAGAAATCAAGGAACCCAAACTTGATATTTTTTTTAACCTTATAGGCATAATCTCCGGTTAAAAAAACATAGGAAATATGGGTCTGCAGCAGCTTAATCGGCTCAGTCACCGGGTGGGGATAAAATTCCGGCTGCAGCATCTTCTGAATGAGGGAGGGTAGGGAAGCATCCATAATCCTGCACCTCTATCTTCGCGAGTCTATTGCTTCTAACCTAACGCAATTTGTCACTGTCCTCCTAAGCCAGATTTAGGCAAGATGATGGATAGTCAGCATCCCGTTGCAACGATTACCATGAAATCATCAGCTCTAATTTTTATTCCTGAAAAAGCCCAAAATCAGTAATTGTTCTGAGGTAAAGCGGCTTCTCAGGCAGATAGAGTGAAGTGACAAGGGCTTTCTTGTCTGCTGCAACAGGTCTGCAGATAGCTTGAACCACCGAACCCCATGTTTGGCTGTCCCATCTAGCAGAACTTGTCTAGACATTATTGTATGCCCCTAAAAGTACTGCCAAGTCCCCCATTACTAGATCGCCATCCTTCTGGTGCTCAAGGCATTCCGCTACGTTTAATCTTGGTTGTCCCCTTCGTATTGCAAATTTTTGCAGCCGTAGGACTCACGGGATACTTCTCCTTTCGTAACGGTCAAAAAGCGATTGATGACCTAGCCGTTCAGCTTCAAAAGGAGGCCAGTGCTCAGGTTGAGCAGCGCCTCGATAGCTATCTCGAACTCCCGGTCAATCTCACACATATGAACACAGATGCCATTGAGCTAGGCTTGCTCAATGTTAAAGACTACAAAACATCTGGACATTATTTCTGGAAGCAAATTCAGCACTGGCAAGAGGTTGGTTATATCTCTTACACCTTGGCGAGTGGAGAAAATGTGGGTGCAGGGCGTTGGTTAGAGGATGACTCCATCACCATTGATGAGACCTCTGCTGAGACAGGCTGGAAATCGAATACCTATGCCACCGATAGCCAGGGAAATCGAGGTGAAGTGGTCGATGATACCGATTATGATCCTTTCTCAGAACCTTGGTATATCAACACCGTCAAGGCAAAGCACCCCATGTGGAATAAGGTGTATGCCTGGGACGGGTTCCCCAGTATTCACTCTATTTCGTATAGCGAACCTCTAATCAATAAAGACCGCGTTGTCGAGGGGATTGTGAGCGTCGATCTGCTCCTGTCTGGTATCAGTGAGCTGTTGCGCCAGATTGATTTAAGTCCATCGGCCAAAATTGTGGTGTTAGAGCGAGATGGGAATGTCATTGCTAGCTCTAACGCTGAGCCGCTTTATCGAACGATAGCAGGCGAAACGGAACGCCTCAACATTTCTGAGAGTCGTGATCCGGCTTTAAAGGCTGCGGTTCAAGAACTGCAGGGGC